>CAZIZD010000117.1:0-10720 GCA_964543615.1 uncultured Alcaligenaceae bacterium
GCCTCGCGCGATTCCTCGACGGCAAGGAGGCGCTTCCGGCGAAGTCGGTGGTCATCACGATCGACGACGGCTATCGCTCCTCGTACGAGATCGCATACCCGATCCTGCGCAAGTTCGGCTTCCCCGCCACCATCTTCCTGTACACGGACTTCGTGGGCGCCTCGGACGCGATGACCTGGGCGCAGATGAAGGAGATGACGGGCTCGGGCCTCGTCACCATCCAGCCGCACTCGAAGTCGCACGCCAACCTCACGCAGAGGCTGCCTGGCGAGACCGACGCGCGCTACCGCGAGCGCATCCGCCGCGAGGTCGATGCGCCGGTTGCAGTACTGAAGGAGCGGCTGTCGGAGGCGAGCCTCACCTATGCATATCCATACGGCGACGTGAACGAGTACGTGGTCGACCTCCTCGTCAAGGACGGCGTGAGCCAGGGGGTCACCGTCACGCCCGGCGGCAACCCGTTCTACGCCTATCCGTACATGCTGCGGCGAAGCATGGTCTTCGGCAACGAGGACCTCGAGGTGTTCAAGTCGAAGCTCGTGACGTTCGTGCGCACGGGCAACCGGATGCAATGAGCGCGCGCGTCGTCTTCGTTGCCGCCATCGCGACGGTGGCCGGATGCGCGCAGGTGCCCGCACCCGACCGTCCACCTGTACCCGCGATCGCCCCGGTGACGGCGTCTGCACCGCCCGGCCGCAGCATGGGCGACGTCGTCGCGCGCCACCGCAAGCTGGCGGACGATGCGCGCAAGTCAGGCGACCTCGCCACCGCCGCGCAGCAGCTTCAGATTCTCACCATGCTCGCTCCCGACGACCCCGCGTACGCACGCGATCTCGCGGCCGTGCGCGCATCGATCGACAAGGAGGTTCGCGACAACCTGCAGGCCGGCAACGCCGCGATGAGCGCAGGCGATCTCGACCGCGCGAGCGCCGCCATGCTGCGCGCGCTCGCCCTCGATCCCACGCAGGCCGACGCGCAGAAGACGCTGCGCGAGATCGACCGCCGGAGGCTCACGCGCATCCAGGCCGACCGGGCGGCCAAGGTCACGTTCCAGGACCAGCTCGCCAACCGCTACACCGCGCCCCGGCCGCAGGGCGATTCCAACGACGCGTTCGACGTCGAGCAGGCGCTCGAGATGATCCGTGCGGGCGACGCGAGCAACGGCCTGCGCGACCTGCGCGCCTACGTCGAGGCCAATCCCGGCAATCGCGCGGCTCGGCAGCGCATCGGCAACGCAGTGGCCGACCGCGCGCGCGAGCTCGAGGACCAGGGCAATCGGGAGCAGGCGCTGGCGCTCTACGAGCAGGCGGTGTCGCTGCGCGGCGATGCGAGCGCGCCGTGGGCGGCGCGCATGGCGGCTCTGAGGAAGAAGCTTTCCGCGGAATATCTCGACAAGGGCACGCGCGTGTATCGCTCGAACATCGCGCAGGCGATCGCGTTCTTCGAGACGAGCGTGAAATACGATCCGTCGAACACGCAGGCCTCGATCAAGCTCGCCGAGGCCAAGAACGCCCGCGACAAGCTCGAGAAGATCAAGTAGGTCGGGCTTCGCCCGACGCGCGCTGTCGCAGCGCCGATGTCTTCGCGGCGGACTGAAGTCCGCCCTACTTCGCGCCGAACTTCTCGTTGAGCTTCTTGCGCAGGTCGATCGCGCGTTCCCGCTCGAGCTTGGCCTTCTGATTGGAGGGCTCGAGCGCCAGCACGCGGTCCCACTTGTTGATGGCCTCGTCGAGGTTCTGCCTCTGGAACGCCTGCGTCGCCTCGCGCTCGTACCGGCGCGCGAGCTGCGTGCGCGTCGCGTCGCGCTGGAGCGCGGCATCGCGGTTGCCGGGATCGCGCACCGCCGCCTCGCGGTACGCGTCGTAGGCGCCTTCGAGGTTGCCGGCCTTGGCCAGGTCTGCGCCCTGCTGCATCAACTGGTTCGCGGCGCTGCGCGGCGTCGCGGCTTCGGTGGCCTTGGCAGCGGCATCGTCCGCGGGCGGCTCCGCGACTGCGGGCGGGGCGGGCGGCTTGGGCGTGCCCGGCGCGGGCGCGCGGCCCGGCACCTTGATCACCTGTCCCGCCGCGAGCTTGCTCGGGTTGGCGATGTCGTTGTAGCGCGCGAGGATGTAGAACTTGTAGCGGTCGCCCAGGTATTGCTGCGCGATCTTCGACAGGGAGTCGTCGCGCTGCACCGTGTAGCGGAAGAAGACCGTGCCGAGCTCCTTCTGCGGATCGGCCTTGATCTGGTCCATCAGCTTCTTGGCGAGGTCGGCCGAGGGATCGAGCCTCGTCGCCTCCTCCAGCGACTTCTGGGCGCCGGGCTCGTCGCCGTTCTGCAACTGGGAGATCGCCTCGACGGTGAGCTTTTGCGCCTGCGCCTTGGCCTGGGCCGGAGTGAGTTGCGGCTCGGGCGGAGGCGCAGGCTTCACGGGTTCCGGCGGCGGCGGCGCCACGACGACCGGAGGTGGCGGTGCCGGCGCGGGCTTGGGCGGCTCGGGCGTCGCACATCCTGCGCAGAGGAGCGCAACCATCAGGAGCGATGCCGCGACGCGCGCGGCCGGCAGGGAAGCAGGTGTCATGTCATGCGCCAGGAAAGCGGCCACGGACCGATCGTAGCGATGTCGCGCGCGCCGTAAAACGCGAATATTGCACACGAAACGCCTATTCATTCAACCTTGGTGGCATCCGGATCGCCCGCCGAGACACCGGGATCCCTGCAAAAGACTGCAAGTGCCGAGAAATTGTCCTGCTCGCGGCCGCCCCGCCGCACGACGTCGTCGACCATTTCCTGGAGCCATCCCGCCGCGGATCGCTCGTGGGCAAGCGCGGCGGTCATGGTGGCCTCGTCGACGTACTCCCAGAAGCCGTCAGTGCACAGCAGGAACACGTCGCCCGCACGGATCGGAAACGCCGTGGACTCTATCGCGGCCTCGAAAGCCTCGTCGTGACCCAGCGCCGCGAAGAGCTTGCTGCGCTCCGTCGACTTGCGGATCGCGGCTTGCGCAAGATAGCCCGCGTCGACCATGCGCTGCACGACGCTGTGATCCTTGGTCTGGGCGACGATCGCGCCGTCGCGGAAGCAATAGAGCCGCGTGTCGCCCACGTGCCCCCACACCGCGAAATTGTGGACGCTGTCGATCGCCAGCACCGTTGCCGTCGCCCGCATGGCGGCGAGTTCCGGGCGCGTGGGCTGCTGCGTCACGATCGCGTGATGAGCGGCCTTGAGCGCGGCGTCGATGGCCGCGCCCGTGCACTCCGGCGACTCGCGGAACGTGCTGAGGATGATGCGCACCGCGAGCTTGGAGGCGACGTCGCCGCCCCCGTGTCCGCCCGCGCCGTCGCTCACCACCGCGAAGCAGCCTCCGCCCCCGGTCCAGAAGCCGCAGGCGTCCTCGTTGCGCTCGCGGCCGCCCGGGTTCGACAGCACCGAGACTTCGAGCTTCACGCCTTCTCCGGAAGCGTGGGCGCGTTGCGCGTCTTTTCCTTGTACGCGCGCAGGAATTCCTCGCCGAACAGGAAGTGAAAGTCGGTCTCCGACTCGCGCGAGATCTGGCCGTAGAGCTCCTCGTAGAGATTCCAGAGCTTGGCCTTCTGGTTCATGGCGAGGAACGATCCGCTCGCCGAGCTCTCGAGGAGCCTCGCCTCGAGCTTGGCGGGATCGAATCGCGCGAGCACCGCCGCGAGCGCCGCCTGCATGCCGGCGACGAACCCTTCCTGATGGCTGCGCAGGCTGTCGCGCGCGTCTACGAGGCTGCGCTGCGGCGACATGAATCCCTGTCCCTTGGGCGTGAGCAGGTGCGCGACGGCCGCATCGAGATCCGGCGAGAACTTGAGGGGATTGTTGTCGTTGGCCACGATGATCGTGGCATCGGCGCGAACCTCGCGCTTGGCGTGCGCACGCGCGGCGAGCAGGTCGAGAATGCCCTTCATCGACTCGCGCATGATCGAGCCCACGTCCTCCATGAACTGCGGCGTGAGGCCGCCCGGTATCTGCATGCCGGATACGCCCGCTCCCTTGAGCAGCGCCGCCAGCAAAGGATCGGACGAGGGCGATGGCGCGGCACCCGCCCCCGGTTGCGGCGTGAACGCCGCAGCAGAGGCCTGGGGCCGCGCCGCGGCAGGCTGCGCACCTTCGGGCTCGGGCACGATGATCGTCGCGATGCGATCCTGCGCCACCGGCTTGCCGTCCTCGCGCCACGAAAGCATGGCCCCTTCGCGCAGGATCGTCGTCGTATCGTCGGCGACGATGTCGGCACGCGCGACGTCGATGCGCATCGCATAGGCTGCGATGCGCAGCTCGTCGCCGGCATTCACGACCTGCTCGCGGCCCTTGCCGATGGGGCGACCGTTGATCAGAACGGGCACGGTGGTGCCCTGGTCCTTGAGGAGAAAGCGGCCACCCGCGTAAGAAACGACGGCATGCGTGCGGGAGATGATGCGGTCGGGGTCCGCCAGCACGAGCGTGCTCTCGGGCGAGCGGCCGATGGAGCCCCCCTGCTCGCGGAACTCGGCGGCAATCGGGGGATCGACGAGTCCGTCCTTGAAACGGACGACGGTGATGGTCAGCATCGACGGAGGATGGCGTGCCGCGCGCAGGCTCGTCAAGTAGGTCTGGCACAATGCGGGCCGGATCTCATTGGCACGTCAGCGCCCACGCCCCCGCATGTCCGACTCGGCCCATCACGCCCACCGCGCCGCCGCGCCCCGCAACGCGGCCGAGTTCGCGCGCGAGATCGGCGCGGGCGTCTCCGCGGCGTTCGTGCTGCTCGCGATGATGCTCCCGCTCGGCCTCATAGCGTTCGCGCCCGCGGGCGGCTACGCGGTGGAGGCCGGCCTGCGCGCGGCGCTCGCCGCGGCGATCTTCGGCAACCTCACGGCCTTCGTGCTGAGCGGCGCCCTGCTTCCCAACGAGGTGCCGCGCGCGTCGTCGGTGTTTCTCTTCTCCGCGTTCATCCTGCGTCTTGCCAAGGAGCATCTGGCCGTCGAGCAGATCATCCTCCTCGCGGCGCTGTGCCTCGCGGTCACGGGCATCATCCAGATCCTGTTCGGCCTGCTGCGCCTCGGCAACATCGCGCGCTTCGTGCCCTACCCCGTCGTCGCGGGGCTCATGACCGGCCTGGCCATCTCGCTCATCTGGTACGAGATTCCCGAGGTGCTCGGCACCCACGGCGGGGGTGGCGGCGAAGGCGAAGACCATCACGGCGTCAACGCGTGGACGGTGCTGGTGGGCATCGTGACCATCGTGGTGTTCGTGATGGTGCGAAGGCGGTGGCCCGCCTCTCCGTCGAAGCTCATCGGGCTCGCGGCCGGCACCGCGGTCGCCGCGGTGCTCACCCTGGCGATCCATGCCGACATCGGACCGCGCGTTCCCTTCCTGGGCAAGATCCCGCTGCCCGACGCGCTGTTCCCGCTGTTCGGCCCCGACGGCATCGACCTCGCCCTGCGCTTCGGCTACGACCTCCTCGTCACCTCGCTCGCCATCGCCGTCGTGGGTTCCCTCGACAGCCTTCTCGCGGCCGTCGGCGAAGCGGACGGACCGCTCGACACCGCGCATCACCCCAACCGCCTGCTGATCGCGCTGGGCTGCGGCAACATGGTGTCGTCGCTGTTCGGCGGCGTGCCGGTCGCCTACTCGTCGCATCACGCGATCACGACCCACCACGCCGGCGGATGGAAGCTCGTGTCGAGCGCCGCGACCACGATCACGCTCGTGCTGCTGCTCCTCTATGGTGCGCCCCTGCTCCAGCTGATTCCCGTGGCGGCGCTGTCGGCCATGATGCTGGTCATCGCCGTCGGCCTCATCGATCGCTGGGCGGGCTCGACGATCGATCGGCTGCGCCGCGGCCGTTACGACAGCGAGCTCATCATCAACATCTCGCTCGTGGTGCTGGTTGCCGCGGTGACGGTCGTGTTCGGCCTCGTCGCGGCGGTGATCACCGGGCTCATCCTCTCGATGGGCCTTTTCCTTGCGGTGATGAACCGCTCGCTCATCCGGTCCGTGCAGACGGCCGCGACGCGCGGATCCCGCCGCGTGTATCCGCCCGAGCAGGCGAGCCTGCTGCGCGTGGAGGGACATCGCATCAAGCTGCTCGAGCTCGACGGTGCGATCTTCTTCGGCACCGCCGACCGCCTGGGCCACGAAGCGCTGCGCGCGGCGCACGGCGCGCAATTCCTGATCGTCGACCTGCGGCGCGTCACCATGATCGACGCGTCCGGTGCGCTCATGCTGAACAAGCTCTCGCGCCTGCTCGCCGAGCAAGGGGTCGCGATGCTGCTCGCCCACCTGTCGGCGACGAGCAAGCTGGGACGCGCTCTCACGGGTGCCGGCGTGTTCACGCAGCGCCATCACAACGACTGGTTCCAGGACGCCGACCGCGCGCTCGAGTTCGCCGAGCAACGGCTGCTCGCGGAGGCCAACGTGCTCGCGGCGGAGAAGGAGATCGCCATCGGCGACTTCGCGCTCATGGCAGGGCTCACGCCGGAGGAGAACGCGTTCATCAAGCCCTACCTCGACCGCCAGCTCTTCCCCGCGCGCGCTGCGCTGTACCACGAGGGCCAGATGGGCGATCGCCTGTACCTGCTCGCCAAGGGCGCAGTCACGATCATCGCCGGCGACATCGACACGAAGGGCAAGAGCCGCCGCGTGGTCACCCTCGCGCCGGGCGTGATCTTCGGCGAGTCGGCGATGATCGAGGGCGGCACGCGCTCGCACACGGCGGTTGCCGAGGGCGAGGTCGTGACCTACAGCCTCTCGCGTGCCAACCTCGACACGATCTGCGATCGCAATCCCGATCTCTACCGTCGCCTCGTGCTCAACATGGTCGCGCACATGTCGGGACTGCTGCGCATGACCACGACCATCCTGCGCGACGCGAGCGAATCGGTCGACTGAGCGTCGACTGACGCACGCGCATGCCGCGCGGCGCCGTTATTGCTGCGGGTCCTTGGCGGGCACGCTCGCCGTAGCGTAGGCGCGGCGGAATTCCTTCTCGAACATCGACCAGAAGTCTTCCTTGGCGTCGCGGGCGAGATCCTCGTAGGTGTCGAGCAGGAGCTCCCACTGCCGCGCCTTGCGGTTGGCGGGGAGGAAGCGATCGAACGCACCGCCCTCGAGGCGCTCGTCGAAGGCCGCGGGGCTGAAGCGCGAGAGAAGGCCCGCCAGCGCCGCCTGGATGCCGGCAGCGAGTCCGCGGTCGTGCGCGCGCAGATCGTCGTACGCGTCGCAAACCGCGCGCACCGGGCTCATGAGATCGGCGCGTTCGGGCGCCAGCAGGTGGCGCAGCGCCACCTCGACGTCCCACGCGGCCTTGAGCGGGTTGACGGCGCGCGGCCCGATGATGGTCATCTCCGCGTGAATGCTGCTCTTCGCCTGTGCGCGCAGGCGGAGCATCTCGACGGTGCACGCGGTCATCTCGCGCAACAGGCGGCCCACGAGCTCCATCGACTTCTCGTCGAGCGGCGCGGCGAGCTCGAGACCGGGAACGCCGAGCCCGCGCAGGAAGGCCTCGGTGAGCTCGCGCCGGCGGGCGCCGGCGTCGGAAGGTGTCGCAGTCTCGGTCATGGCGCGTCGTGGAACTTTCCCGTGCCCGAGTTTACCCGAGAAGCCGCGCTGCATCGCGCCGCAGGTTGCAGCGCTCGCGGAGTGCCCTCCCGAAGTGTGATGAAATTGCGAAGGTTTCCCTCCCCGCTCTTCCGGATCCTCCGCATGAACGCCCCCGCTCGCATTCCCGCCACTCTCGTCCCCGGCGACGGCATCGGTCCCGAGATCACCGAATCGGTCGTCGCCATTCTCGACGCGCTCGGCAGCCCGTTCGAGTGGGACCTCCAGGAGGGCGGCAATGCGGCGGTCGCCAAGGTCGGCGACCCGCTGCCGCCGCCGCTGCTCGAGAGCATCCGGCGCACGCGGCTCGCGCTCAAGGGTCCGCTCACGACGCCGGTCGGGGGCGGCTTCCGCTCGGTCAACGTGCGCCTGCGCGAGGAGTTCAAGCTCTACGCCAACGTGCGCCCGGCGCGCACGATCATCCCGGGCGGGCGCTACGACGGCATCGACATCGTGCTCATCCGCGAGAAC
Source organism: uncultured Alcaligenaceae bacterium (assembly GCA_964543615.1). Classification (GTDB taxonomy): domain Bacteria; phylum Pseudomonadota; class Gammaproteobacteria; order Burkholderiales; family Casimicrobiaceae; genus VBCG01. The sequence goes on from CAZIZD010000117.1 coordinate 8,054, forward strand.
CTCGAAGGGCTCTACGTGGGGTTCGAGCACTACATCCCCATCGACGGGGATCCGCATGCGGCGGCGATCTCCTCGGGCGTGAACACGCGCGCGGGCTCGCGACGCATCGCCGAGTTCGCGTTCGACTACGCCGTCAGGAACGGCCGCAAGAAGGTGACGATCGTCCACAAGGCCAATGTGCTGAAGGCGCTCACGGGGATCTTCCTCGACACCGCACGCGACGTCGCGAAGCGCTACGAGGGACGCGTCGCCCACGACGACCGCATCGTCGATGCCTGCGCGATGCAGCTCGTGCTCGATCCGTGGAAGTTCGACATGATCGTCACGACCAATCTCTTCGGCGACATACTCTCCGACGAGATCGCGGGACTCGTCGGCGGCCTCGGCATGGCGCCGGGCGGCAACATCGGAGAGGGCGCCGCAATCTTCGAGGCGGTGCATGGATCGGCCCCGGACATCGCCGGCAAGGGCATCGCCAACCCGACGGCGCTCCTGCTCGCCGCGGCCATGATGCTCGATCACGTGGGCAGGACGGAGGAAGCCCGCCGCCTGCGCACGGCCATCGATCGCGCACTCAACGAGGACGGTGTGCGCACCGGCGATCTCGGCGGCAAGGCCACCACCCGAGAATATACGCAGGCGCTCCTCCGGCGCCTGGCGTAAGACCCTCGCACTCATCGTACGGCGCGCCGAAGAGTATGATCGGGGCAGCGTCGGCCGAGGGAGTCGAGCCGGCGACAGAATAATCAGGGGCGCGATGACGTCCGTCTGCATCGCGCGATCGGGAGAGCGGCCGCCCGACGGCCGCCACAAGGGGGGTACCACGCCGTGGCGCTCGTGAAGAACCAGAAGGACCTGGGAGCGGGAGTCCTCTATCTCGCGTTCGGCGCAGTCGGCTTCTACATGGCGCGCGACTACGGCATGGGGCAGGCCTCGCGCATGGGGCCTGGATACTTCCCGACGGTGCTCTCCGGGCTTCTCATGCTGTTCGGCGCGGCCGCCGTCATCCGATCGTTCGTGTCGAAGAATCCCGAGGAGGTCGGCGCCTTTGCGTGGAAAGCCGCCGCGGTCGTGTGCGGCTCGACCGTCCTGTTCGGTTTCCTCCTGATCCCCGCGGGACTGATCGTCGCCCTCGTCGTCCTGAGCCTCGTCAGCGCGGCAGGCAGCAGGTTCTTCAGATTCGAATGGAAAGCGGTCGGCGCGCTCGTGATCCTGGTGGTGTTCTGCGCCCTGGTCTTCGCCAAGGGGCTCGGCGTGCCGATGCCTCTTCTCGGCACCTGGATCACGGGCTGAGGAGACCGCCATGGAACTTCTCGCCAATCTCTGGCTCGGCGCGCAGACGGCGTTCAGCCTCGCCAACCTTTTCTATTGCCTGATCGGCGTCTTCCTCGGCACCGCGATCGGCGTGCTGCCGGGCCTGGGGCCCGTCGCCACCATCGCGATGCTGCTTCCGATCACGTTCGGACTGCCCGCGGTGTCGGCGCTGATCATGCTTTCGGGCATCTACTACGGCGCGCAATACGGCGGGTCGACTACCGCGATCCTCGTCAACCTGCCCGGCGAGAGCTCGTCCGTAGTCACCGCACTCGACGGCTACCAGATGGCAAGGCAAGGCCACGCCGGCAAAGCGCTGGCGACCGCCGCCATCGCCTCGTTCTTCGCGGGCACGGTGTGCACGCTGCTGATCGCCCTGTTCGCGCCGCCGCTCGCGGAGGTTGCGCTCAAGTTCGGACCCGCGGAGTACTTCTCGCTGATGGTCCTGGGGCTTGTCGCCTCCATCGTGCTGGCAAGCGGCTCCCTGCTGCACGCCCTCAGCATGATCCTCCTCGGACTGCTGCTCGGCCTCGTCGGCACCGACGTCAACTCGGGCATGGCGCGCTACAGCTTCGACGTCCCCGAGCTCGCCGACGGCATCAGCTTCGTCACCGTCGCGATGGGTGTCTTCGGCCTGGGCGAGATCATCGCCAATCTCGCGCGCGAGGAGACGCGCAGCGTGATGCTGAAGAAGGTCACGGGCCTCATGCCCTCCCTGGCAGACCTGAAGCGGATCGTAGCTCCGATCCTGCGCGGAACGAGCCTCGGAGCGGTGCTCGGCATCCTGCCCGGCGGCGGCGCGATGCTCGCCTCGTTCTCGGCCTACGCCCTCGAGAAGAAGGTGTCGAAGAACGCGAAGAATTTCGGCAAGGGCGCGATCGAAGGCGTCGCAGCACCGGAGTCCGCAAACAATGCCGGCGCGCAGACCTCCTTCATCCCGATGCTCACGCTCGGCATCCCTTCCAACCCCGTGATGGCGCTGATGATCGGCGCCATGATCATCCAGGGCATTCAGCCGGGCCCCGCCGTCATGACCGAGCAGCCCGCGCTGTTCTGGGGCATCGTGGTCTCGATGTGGATCGGCAACGTGATGTTGCTGGTCCTCAACCTCCCGCTGATCGGCCTGTGGGTGAAGATGATCTCGGTGCCGTACCACTTCCTCTATCCCGCGATCCTCGTGTTCTGCGCCATCGGCACGTTCAGTCTCTCGAACAACACGTTCGACGTGTACCTCATGGCGATCTTCGGACTCCTGGGCTACCTCTTCCACAAGTTCGGATGCGAGCCGGCGCCAATGATGCTCGGCTTCATCCTCGGCCCCGTGACGGGCGGCTGGGTCAGCCAGCAGGTGGC
>CAZIZD010000117.1:10730-11727 GCA_964543615.1 uncultured Alcaligenaceae bacterium
ATCGGCGTCTACAGCGTGAACAACTCGCCCTTCGAGGTCGGGCTCGCCGCGCTGTTCGGGCTGGTCGGCTACGTCCTGGTCCGCTGCGGCTGCGAGCCGGCACCGCTGGTGATGGGCTTCATCCTCGGCCCGATGATGGAGGAATTCCTGCGGCGCGCCCTGCTGCTGTCCAAGGGCGATCCGACCATCCTCGTCAGGCGGCCGATCAGCGCGACCATGCTCGCCGTCGCCGTCATCGCATTGTTCATCGTGCTCACCCCGTCGCTTCGCAAGAAGCGCGAGGAGGCATTTGCGGAGGAAAGTGCATAAATGCAGCTGACGGATACGACGTTCTGGATCGCGCTCCTGCAGATCATCGGGGTCAACATCGTCCTGTCGGGCGACAACGCGGTCGTGATCGCGCTCGCGGCGCGTTCGCTCCCGCCCAAGCAGCAGAAACAGGCGGTGCTCTGGGGCAGCGGCGCCGCCGTGGTGATGCGGATCGTGCTCACCATCGTCGCGGTCGAGCTCCTGCGCCTGCCGTATCTCAAGCTCGTGGGTGCGGCCCTGCTCCTCTACATCGGCATCCAGCTCCTCCTGCCGGAAGACGAGGAGGAGGAAGGCGGCGAAGGCGGCGCGAAGGCCAACACCGGCATGGGTGCGGCCATTCGCACCATCCTTGTCGCCGACCTCGTGATGAGCCTCGACAACGTCATCGCGGTGGCCGCCGCCGCGAAGGGCGACCTCCTGCTGCTGATCCTCGGCCTGCTGATCAGCATCCCGCTCGTGATCTTCGGAAGCACGCTGCTCATGAAGTTCATGGAGCGCTGGCCGATCATCATCACCATCGGCGGCGCGCTCCTTGGCTGGGTCGCGGGCGAAATGGCCATCACCGACCCATCGGTGAAAGACTGGGTGGACGCCAATGCCGCGTGGCTGCATTACGCCGCCCCTGCGCTGGGCGCGGCAATCGTCGTGGCGGTCGGCAAGTTCCTCTCCAGGCGCTCCGCCGAGGAGG
>CAZIZD010000118.1:0-6336 GCA_964543615.1 uncultured Alcaligenaceae bacterium
CGACGGTGCTCGCGGGCTATGTCATCGCACGCGCGCGGCTCGGCACCGGCCTCTTCGCCATCCACGACGACGAGGACGCCGCGGAGGTGATGGGGGTGCCCACGTTCCGCTATAAGCTCCTCGCGTTCGCGATCTCGTGCGCGTTCGCGGGTGCGGCGGGTGGGGTGCACGCGGTGTTCGTGTCCTACGTCACGGTCGGTGAGACCTTCTCGATCACAGTTCCGCTGTCGGTCGTGCTGATGAGCGTGCTGGGCGGTACGCGGCATTGGGCGGGGCCCGCCGTGGGCGCGGCGGCCATCACCGCGCTCCTCTATGCCTTCACGACGGGCGATCACGCGCTGCTCGGCAAGGCCGTGTTCGGGGTCGTGCTGATCGTGGTGATCCTGTTCATGCCGGAGGGCGTGCTGGGATGGCTGGTCGCGCGCGCTCGACGTCGCGTGGAGGCCACGGCACCCGGGCAGGCGAGCCCGCCGCCCGTGCGGCACCACCGCACTTCGGGCGCGACGCTGCTCGTCGCAAGCGGCGTGCGCAAGGCGTTTCGCGGCGTGCAGGCGCTGGACGGAGTGAGCCTCGACGTGCGCGAAGGCGAGATCCTCGCGCTCTTGGGACCCAACGGCTCCGGCAAGTCGACGTTCATCAACGTCGTGAGCGGGCATTACCGCGCGGACGCCGGCACGCTCAGTTTCGCGGGAGAGGAAATCGCGTCCCGGGATGCGCACCGCATCGCGCGCGCGGGCATCGCGCGAACCTACCAGATCCCGCGTCCGTTCGCGCATCTCACGGTGCTCGCGAACGTGGCACTTCCCGCGATGTTCGGCGCGGCCGCGCTCGACGCGCGCGAGGCGCGTCGCGAGGCGCACCGGTGGCTCGAGTTCACGGGGCTCGCGCCGCTCGCGCACGCGCTTCCATCCGACCTCAATCTGCACCAGCGCAAGTTCCTCGAGCTCGCGCGCGCGCTCGCCTCGCGGCCGCGGCTCCTGCTGCTCGACGAGGTGCTGTCCGGCCTCACGCCGGGCGAGATCAACGGCGCCGTGGACCTCATTCGCGCGATTCGCGAGCAGGGGGCGACGATCGTTTTCGTGGAGCACGTGATGCGCGCGGTGCTCGCGCTGTCGGACCGCGTGGTGGTGCTCGACCACGGAGTCGTGCTCGCCGAAGGCTCGCCGCAAGCCGTGCTCTCCAACCCCGACGTGGTGACCGCGTTCCTCGGGACGCCCCATGCTTGACGTGCGCGGCATCGACGTCCGCTACGGCGCTGCGCCCGCGCTGCGCGACGTCACGCTGCACGTCGCGGAGGGCGAGCTCGTGTGCGTGGTCGGCCCCAACGGCGCGGGCAAGTCGACGCTCATCAACGCCATCGCCGGCCTGCATCCGGTCGCATCGGGCACGCTGTCGCTCGCGGGCCGCGATCTCACGCATCTCGCGCCGCATCGCTTCTGCGACGAGGGAATCGCGATCGTCCCCGAAGGCCGGCGCCTCTTCACCGGCATGAGCGTGCGCGAGAACCTGATGCTCGGCAGCTACCGGCCACAAGCCAAGCGGTCGCGCGCGGCCTCGCTCGAGCGCGTGTGCGGACTCTTTCCCGCGCTGCGCGAGAAGATGGACGCGCCTGCAGGGGCGCTTTCCGGCGGCCAGCAGCAGATGGTGGCGATCGCGCGCGCGCTCATGGCGCGCCCGAAACTCCTGCTCCTCGACGAGCCCTCGCTCGGACTCTCGCCGCTCATCGTGCAGAACATGTTCGCGATGATCGAGCGCATTCACGCCGAGGGTGTGGCCGTCCTGCTCGTGGAACAGAATGTGGCCCTGGCGCTCGGGCTTGCTTCGCGCGCCTACGTGCTGGAGGAGGGTGCGATCGTGGCCTGCGACACGCCCGACGCGCTGCGGCAGCAGCCGCACATCCGGCGGGCCTATCTTGGGATCGCCGATACGGCGTGATCGAGTGGGACAGGCGCGCGCCGAAACCCATTCAGCCCGACTTCCGCAGCAGCGCCATCCGCTGCTTCTCCGCGTTGACGAGATGCCGGCGCATTGCCGCCCGCGCTGCCGCGGGATCGCGGGCGCGGATCGCGTCCAGGATGCGCCGGTGCTCGCCGATGTTGTCGCGCCGCCGCTGCATGGTCACGAACAGCGCCTCGAGCCGCGCATTGAGCGGCTGGTGCCAGGCGGCCCACAGGTGGCGGACGATCTCGGCCAGCGCCGAATTGCCGGCCGCCTCGGCGATCCGGGTGTGGAACATGCGGTCGCCTTCGGAGCGTGACTTCGACGCCCGCATGTCGTCGGCCAGGCGCGCGAACGCGCGCTCGATCGCGGCGACCTGCGCGGCGCTCGCGTGGCGCGCGGCCAGCGCGGCCGTTTCGGGCTCGACAAGCCTGCGCGCACGCAGCGTATCGAACGGGGAAACCTCCGACGCGTTGAACCGCAAGGCCGAACTGCGCTTGCGCCGCCGCAGCGCGCGAACGTAGACGCCCGAGCCGACGCGGATCTCGACGTAACCTTCGAGCTCCAGTGCGCTCAGCGCCTCGCGCAGCGACGCGCGCGACACGCCGAGCTTGCGCGCAAGGTCGCGCTCGGCGGGAAGGCGGTCGCCAGCGCCGAACTCGCCGGCGTCGATGAGGCCGGCAATGGTCTCGGCGACGCGCTGGTACAGCCGCGGCGCGGCGATGGGCTCGATCGGCATGACGTCAGTGTGCCATCGCGCCGGCCGCCGCCGTCAAGTCGTTGACAGCGCGGGAGCCGGCGCGTAGCCTCCGCCGACTGGTATGAAAAACAAACCACTTCGGCGCGGCACACCGATGCGGACTTGCCGCCGGCGCCGCTCCGTAGGAGCCCTTGCATGAAGATCCCCGTCGGCCGCTGGGTGTGTATGGTCGTACTGTCCCTGCTCGCTGCACTCCCGGGCCACGCGGCCGCGCAGGCGTATCCGACCAAGCCGATCCGGATCGTCGTGCCCTTCGCGCCGGGCGGCGCGTCGGACGTGCTGGCGCGGCTGGTCGGGCAGAAACTCTCCGAACGACTCGGCCAGCCGGTGGTGGTGGAGAACAAGCCCGGCGCCACGACCACGCTGGGCGCGGCCGAAGTCGCGAAGTCGCCGGCCGACGGCTACACCCTGATGCTCGCGCCTGCGCCCTTCGTGATCGCGCCGCTCATGTACCAGAAGCTCACGTACGACGCCGCGAAGGACTTCACCGGTGTCGCGCTGCTCGCGTCGTCGCCGCTCATCCTGACCGTGCATCCGTCGGTGGGCGTCGGCACGCCGCAGGAGTTGCTCGCGCTCGGCAAGGCGAAGCCCGGCACGGTGATGTACGGCTCGCCCGGCAGCGGCAGCGTGCCGCATCTTGCGACCGAGCTCTTCAAGCTGCGCACGGGTACGGACTTCACCCACGTGCCGTACAAGGGCGGAGGCCCGGCGGTCACCGATCTCGTCGCCGGTCACATCGGGATGATGTTCGCGAGCCCGATCGAAGTCTCGCAGTACGTGGCGGCGGGCAAGCTCAAGTACATCGTGACCAGCACCAGGGAGCGCGTTCCGTCGCTGCCGAACGTGCCCACGGCAGGCGAGGTCGGCGTCGGCGGATTCGACGTCGTTGCATGGTTCGGCATCGTCGCGCCCGCGGGCACGCCGAAGGACGTCGTCGGCAGGCTGTCGCAGGAGATCGGACAGATCCTCGCTGCGCCGGACGTAAAGGAGAAGTTCGCGGCGCAGGGCGCCGAGATCACGTTCCTGCCGGCCGACCAGTTCGACCGGTTCCTCGCGCGAGAGCGCGAGCAGTGGGCGCAGGCGGTGAAGGTCTCCGGCGCCAAGCTCGACTGATGGTGCGCGGGGTTCTCGCGTGAGCGCTGCGCAGCCGCGTCCCAACGTCCTCTGGTACTGCGCGGACCAGCAGCGGTACGACACGATCCGCGCGCTCGGCCAGCCGCACATCGCCACGCCGCAGCTCGACGCGCTCTGCGCCGACGGCGTGGCCTTCCGCCGCGCCTACACGCAAAGCCCGATCTGCACGCCGGCGCGCGCGACCTTCCTGACCGGCCGCTATCCGGCGGCGCACCAGGTGCATCGCAACGGCAACGCGTACTTTCCGCCGCACGAGAAGCTGGTGACGAAGATGTTCGCGGAAGGCGGCTACGACTGCGGCCTGGTCGGCAAGCTGCACCTGTCGGCGGCGAAGGGATTCGAGGTTCGCCCCGACGACGGCTACCGCGCGTTCTGGTGGAGCCACCATCCGACGCCGGACGCGGCACGCGGACACGACTACGAGACGTGGCTGCGGCACGAGAAGCGCGTCGACCCGGTCGCCTTGTACGAGCCGATCAACTACTTCTGCGGGCCGGGGGTGCCCGCCGAGCTGCACCAGACCACGTGGTGCAGCGAGATGGCGATCCGCTTCGTCACGGAGCAGCGCGACGGGCCGTGGTTGCTGTCGGTCAATCCGTTCGACCCGCATGCGCCGTTCGACGCCCCGCCGGAGTACCTCGCCCGCGTGCGCGCCGCAGACCTCCCGCTGCCGCTCTTCCGCGAGTCCGACCTCGAGCGGCAGCACGCGTTCGCCGCGATCGACCAGCAGACGAAGGTCGCCGCCGACCCGCGCATCCGCAAGCGCGTCGAGCCCGTCTCGGCTGGTGACCACGATTCGATCGCGTCGCGGCCACCGCGCGACTACGACGCGCTCGAGGTGAAGGCGAACTACTACGCCATGATCATGCTGATCGACGACCAGCTGCGCCGGATCGTCGACGTGCTGCGCGAGACGGGCCAGCTCGCGAACACCATCATCGTCTACATGAGCGACCACGGCGAGCTGCTGGGCGACCACGGACTGATCCTCAAGGGCTGCCGCTTCTTCGAGGGGCTGGTGCGGGTTCCGCTCGTGTTCTCCTGGCCCGAGCACTTCGGCCGCGGCGTGGCGAGCAACGCGCTGGTCGAGACGATCGACGTGGCGCCCACGCTGCTCGCTGCCGCGGGACTCCCGGTGCCGGAGTCGATGCAGGGACGCTCGCTGCTGCCCCTCCTGACCGGTGCGCAGGATCCGCACGTCCATCGGCCGCACGTCATCTCGGAGTACTACGACGCGATGGGCGGGCATCCGGACCATACGCACGGGACGATGGTGTGCGATGGCCGCTACAAGTCCGTGGTGTATCACGGCCACGCGATCGGGGAACTGTACGACCTCGAGCGCGATCCGGGCGAGTTCGAAAACCTGTGGGACGAGCCCGCGCACCGCGAGCTCCGGCACGAGCGTGTGAAATACCACCTGGACGCGATGATGGGCACGATCGGCATCGGCCCACCGCGGTTCGTCAACTATTGAAGGTGCCGGCGCGCACTCGCAAGGCGCGATCGCCGGCCGTCACTCTGGGACCTGCATGAAGGACCTCAAGACCTATCCGGAGGGCACCCCGTTCACCGGCACCATCGGCCGCACGGCAGGCGCATCGGAGGCCGCGTGGCCGCAGCCGCTGCGGGCGCGACCGGGAGCGCCCAACGTTCTCGTGTTCCTGCTCGACGACGTGGGGTTCGCGCAACTCGGCTGTTACGGCGCCGACATCCGGACGCCGACCTTCGATCGCCTCGCCGCGGGAGGCCTGCGCTACCGCGACTTCCACACCACGGCAATCTGCTCGCCCACCCGTGCGTGCCTGCTCACCGGGCGCAATCATCATTCGAACGGCGTTGGCATCATCCAGGAGATGGCCACCGGCTTTCCCGGCTACAACGGCATGGTGCCGCGCGAGAACGGGTTCCTCTCCGAGATGCTGCTGGCGCAAGGTTACGCAACGCTCGGCATCGGCAAGTGGCACCTCACGCTCGCCTCCGAGTACGCGTCAGGTGCGTCGAAGGCGCGCTGGCCGCTGTCGCGCGGGTTCGAGCGTTACTACGGGTTCATCGCCGGCAAGACCAACCAGTGGGTGCCCACGCTGTTCCACGACAACCACTACGTCGAGCCGCCGCGCCGGCCGGAGGAGGGCTACCACCTCAACGCCGATCTCGCCGACCGCGCGATGGAGTACCTCACCGACCTGCGCGGCATCGCGCCGGACAAGCCGTTCTTCATGTACTACTGCCTCGGCGCGGGACACGCGCCGCATCACGTCGAGCCCGAGTGGATCGAGCGTTACCGCGGGCAGTTCGACGCGGGCTGGGATCGCTGGCGCGAGCAGGTGTTCGCGCGGCAGCTCGCGCTCGGGATCGTGCCACCGGACACCAGGCTCTCGCCGCGCCCGCCGTGGGTCAAGGCGTGGGACACGCTTTCTGCGGACGCGCGGCGCCTCTACGCGCGACAGATGGAGGTGTACGCGGCGTTCCTGGAGCAGACCGATCATCACATCGGACGCGTG
>CAZIZD010000118.1:6346-11693 GCA_964543615.1 uncultured Alcaligenaceae bacterium
CACGCTGATCATGCTGGCGTCGGACAACGGAGCATCGGCGGAAGGCGGGGAGCACGGATCGTTCAACGAGAACCAGTTCGCGAACCGCGTCGAGGCGACGGTCGAGCAGAACCTCGCGCGCCTCGACGACTGGGGCAGCGTCCGCTCATTTCCGAATTACTCGTGGGGCTGGGCGTGGGCAGGCAACACGCCGCTGCGCCGCTGGAAGCGCTACCTGCACCAGGGCGGCATGAGCGATCCGCTCATCGTGCACTGGCCCCGCGGCATCGGGGCGCGCGGCGAGGTGCGCGGCCAGTATGCGCACGTGGTCGACGTCACGCCGACGATCCTCGAAGCGCTGGGACTCGAAGCGCCGGCAGAGCTCAACGGCGTCACGCAGCGGCCTCTGGAAGGCGTGAGCTTTGCGCACACGTTCAACGACGCCGCGGCCCCGACGAGGAAGCGCGTGCAGTACTACGAGATGATCGCCTCGCGCGCGCTGTGGGCCGACGGCTGGAAGGCGGTCGTGGAGCAGCCCCAGGGCGACCCGCTGACCGACGAAGTGCTGGCGCGCCAGAAGTGGGAGCTCTACCACGTCGAGCGCGACTTCTCCGAGTGCGAGGACCTGGCCGACCGATACCCGCAGAAGCTCGCCGAGCTGGTCGAGCGCTGGTGGGCCGAGGCGGGCAAGTACAACGTGCTGCCGCTCGACTCGCGCATGCAGCTGCGGATGGGCGAGCGCAAGCCCGGCACGGCGCCTGCCGGAAACCGCTTCGTCTACTACCCCGACGGCGCTCCGCAGTTCCACTACACGGCGGTCGACGTCAAGAACCGCTCGCATACGATCACCGCCGAGGTCGAGATTCCGGACGGCGGCGCCGAGGGCGTGCTGCTCGCGCACGGCAGCTGGTTCGCGGGCTACTCGATGTACGTGAAGGACCGGCGCCTGCGCTACGCGCACAACTACCTGGGACTGGCCGAGTACCGGATCGACGCGATCGAGGATCTTCCGGCCGGCCGGCACGTGCTGCAGTTCCGATTCACCCGCACGGGCGAGCATTGCGGACGCGGCCAGCTCTTCGTCGGAGATCGCCTGGTCGGCGAAGGAGAGATTCCGCACACCGTGCCGCACGTGATCGAAACGTCGGGCGAGGGCCTGTGCTGCGGCTACGACAGCGGGCTGCCGGTCACACCGGATTACCAGACACCGTTCCGCTTCACGGGACGCATTGCGCAGGTGATCGTCGATGTCGATCAGCCACAGACCACCGACCCCGAAGCGCAGTTGCGCGCGGCCTTCACCGACCACTGACATCGAGGAGAACGACGATGATCACGATGCTGCTCCGCGGTCTCGTTGCGGCCGCCGCCTTCTTCGCCGCGGCTGCGTTGGCTCAGCAGTATCCGTCGCAGCCGATCAAGCTGATCGTGCCGTACCCGCCCGGCGGCAACACCGACATCGTGGCGCGGCTGTACGCGCAGAAGCTCGCCGAGCGCATCGGGCAACCGGTAGTGATCGACAATCGCGGAGGCGCCGCAGGATCGCTCGGGATGGGCATCGCGGCGAAGTCGCCGAAGGATGGCTACACGCTGGTGATCGGGGACCTGGGCTCGCTGGTCATCGGCCCGCTGTCCAAGCCGGGGATCGGCTACGACCCGCAGGCGGACTTTGCGCCGGTCAGCGTCGTGAGCGCGGTGTCGATCGTCGTCACCGCCAATCCGAAGTCGGGAATCGGCTCGATGCCGGACCTGATCGCGCGCGCCAAGGCGCAGCCCGGCAAGCTCAACGCCGGGACCGGCGGCCAGGCAGGTCCGGGACATTTGGCGCTCGAGCTGCTGCGTACGATGGCGGGTGTCGACATCGTGCATGTGCCGTTCAAGGGCGGCGCGGCGGCCACGACTGCGCTCCTCGGTGAGCAGGTCGACATCGTGATCGACGGCTCCGCGATGGGGCAGGTGAAGGGCGGCAAGCTGAAGGCGATCGCCGTCACGGGCCCGCGGTTGCCGGCGTTGCCGGACGTGCCCGGCATCGGCGAGACGGTCAAGGGCTACGAGTTCACCAACTGGTGGGGGATCCTGGCACCCGCGGGCACGCCGGCCGCGGCGGTGACCCGGCTCAACCAGGAGCTCACCGCGATTGCCGCCATGCCCGACGTGCGCGAGAAGTTGAGCGACCTCGGGCTCGCGGCGCAGAGCAGCACGCCGCAGCAGTTCGCCGATCTCATCCGCACCGAGACCGACAAGGTCGCGAAGATCGTCAAGGACGCCGCAATCAAGTTCGACTAGCACCTGGCTCGGGCAGAATGGGGCCCTGGCGCCCGGCCTCGCCGGGCGTGCCTGCCGGGGATCACCGATCACGCATGACCGAGAAGGATTACCTGCGCATCGTCGACCAGGGCCTGCCGCTGGTGCCGGGACCGCGCAAGCGCGTCGTGGTCGTGGGTGCGGGCATGGCGGGGCTTGCTGCTGCTTCCGAGCTCCTGCGCGCGGGGCACGAGCCCGTCGTGCTCGAGGCCAAGCAGCGCGTCGGCGGACGGGTGTTCACGATGCGCGATCCGTTCACCCACGGCCTCTACGCCGAGGCGGGCGCCATGCGCATCCCGCGCTCGCACAGCCTCACCCTTGCCTACGTCGAGCGCTTCGGCCTTGCGACGCACGCCTACACGATGAACAACCCGGAGGCGTGGTCCCATCTCTTCGGACGCAAGCACCGCTTCCGCGAGGTGGAGGCCAAGCCCCACCTCGTCGGCGCGCATCTTGCCGAGCACGAGCGCGGCATGACGTGCGCCGCGATGTGGGAGCGCGCGCTCGATCCGTTCGTGAAGCGCCTTGCCGCGGGCGAGGACGCCTGGGAGGAGATCGTCGCGAAGTACGACGGTCACTCGACGCGCGAGTTCCTGGAAGAGCTCGGCTGGTCCGAGGCCGCGATCGAGCTCTTCGGACTCCTGATGAACCAGGAGTCGCTGATGAACTCCTCGTTCCTCGAGCTCCTGCGCGAGGAGACGGGTCATTTCTACACGAACATGGTGCGTATCGACGGCGGCATGGATCAGCTGCCGCAGGGATTCCTGCCGCAGGTCGGCAGGTACATCCGCTTCGGCGCGCGCATGGTGGCGGTGGACCAGTCCGAGCGCGACGTCACCGTGCACTACACCACCGCCGCCGGACGCATGCGCGTGCACGCCGACTTCGCGATCATCACGGTGCCGTTCCCCGTGCTGCGCCACGTCGAGATGATGAAGGCGCTTTCGCTCCCCAAGCGCCGCGCGATCCGCCAGCTTCACTACGACGCCTCCGCCAAGATCCTGTTCCAGTGCCGGCGCCGCTTCTGGGAGGAGGACGACGGCATTTTCGGCGGGGGATCGGTGACGGATCTTGCGATCCGCAACATCTACTATCCCGAGTCCGGACGTGACACGGGACGCGGCGTCCTGCTCGCGAGCTACACGTGGGCGGAGGACGCGCAGCGCTGGGGCTCGCTCGCCCCCGAGGAGCGCATCGTGCAGGCGCTCGAGAACGTCGCCGTGATCCACCCGCAGGTGAAACAGGAGTTCGAGGTGGGCGCGTCCAAGATGTGGCACGACGACCCGTATGCCGGCGGCGCGTTCGCCCTGTTCGAGCCGTCGCAGCAGTCGCTCCTTTACCAGCACATCATCGCGCCCGAGGGCCGCCTGCACTTCGCGGGCGAGCACGCGTCCTTGTGCCACGCCTGGATCCAGGGGGCGATCGAGTCAGGCCTGCGCGCGGCGCTGGAGATCAACGCGATCGCGTGACGCTGCCTAGATCGCGCGCTGCTTGCCATTCCAGAACGGCTCGCGCATCTCGCGCTTGAGCGTCTTGCCCGCGGCGTTGCGGGGGAAGTCCTGCATCACGATCACGCGGTCGACGCGCTGGTACCTGGCGGCCACGCGCGCGTTGATCCAGTCGCGCAGCGCCTCGGCCTCGACGGCCTCGCGCAGCACCACCGCGCACACCGGCGTCTCGCCCCACTTGTCGTGCGGAATGCCGAAAACCGCGACCTCACGCACCGCGGGGTGGTGCGCCGCGATCTCCTCGATGTCCTTGGGATAGACCTTGACGCCGCCGCTGTCGATCATGTCCTTCTTGCGGTCGACCAGGAAGAGATAGCCGTCCTCGTCGACGTAGCCGAGATCGCCGGTGTGCAGCCATCCGCCGGCCAGCGTCTGCGCGGTGAGCTCGTCGCGGTCGTAGTAGCCGGGCATCGTGATCGGCCCGCGCCCGAGGATCTCGCCCACATCGCCCGGCGGCAGGTCGCGGCCGTCCTCGCCCACGATGCGCATCTCGTAGAACGGCGGAGGCACGCCGACGCTGCCGGACTTGCGCTTGGCGTCGTCGCGGTCGAGGATCGTCACGAAGCCCTCGGTGAGTCCGTAGAGCTCGTAGAAGCGGTCGGGCAGCAGGCGATTCAAACGGTCCTTGTGCTCGTTGTGCAGCGGCGCGCCGAGCGAGAGGATCATCTGCAGCGAGGTGAGCCGCGACGGGTCGAACGAGGGCGCGTCGAGGATCGCCACGATCTGCGACGGCACGAGCATGGTGTGCGTCACGCGCTCGCGCTCGACGGTCTCGATGAAGGCGTCCGCATCGAAGGCACGGTGCAGGACGAACGTGCCGCCGCACATGAAGAGCGGCAGCATCGTCACCATCGCGCCGTTGAACACCAGCGCGCCCGAATGCAGCACGACCGACTCGGGCGCCATGCGCCAGGCGTTGGCCATCGTCGTCGCGTACATCGCGCGGATGAAGTGCGTGTGCTGGATCCCCTTGGGCAGGCCGGTCGTCCCCGAGGTGTACATGAGCGTGAGGAGGTCGCCGGCATCGACGTCCGCGACGGGCTCGGCGTCGCTGCTCTGCGCGAGCAGGGCGCCATAGGCGCGATAGGCGCCTTCGTCGTCGCTGTCGGTGACAACGTAGGCGGTCGCGGATGCGAGCGCGTCACGCACGTCGTCGAGCGCGGCGCGATGGGCCGCGGATGCGATCACGACTTGGGGCGTGGCATCCGACAGCAGCGAGCGCAGGCCGGCAGCGGTGAGGAGCGGCGACAGGGGCACGGCGGCCGCGCCGAGCTTGGCGCACGCCCAGTAGGTCGCGAGCAGCTCGAGGCCGTTGCCGAGGACGGTGGCGACCCGGTCGCCGCGCGCCACCCCCAGCCGCGCGAGCGCGTTCGCCCAGCGATTGACGTAGGCGTTGAACTCGCGCCAGTCGAGCCGGATCTCGCGCTCGCCCGGCACCACCACCGCGGCGTGACGGGGGCGATACTTTGCATGGCGGACGAGGAGACCGCCGAGGCACAGGCTGTTGCGTGCGAGGGGCGCATCCATGACCCGATGATAGGGCCTCGAGTGCGCGC
>CAZIZD010000119.1:0-11619 GCA_964543615.1 uncultured Alcaligenaceae bacterium
CTTCGAGAACCTGACGCCGCTCTTCCCGGACAAGACGATGGTCCTCGCGCGCGACATCAAGGCCGAGGAGAACATCACCGGGCGGATCATCGACATCGTCGCACCGATCGGCAAGGGCCAGCGCGGCCTCCTGGTCGCAAGCCCCAAGTCCGGCAAGACCGTGATGCTGCAGCACATCGCGCACTCGATCGCAGCCAACCATCCGGACGTGATGCTGATCGTGCTCCTGATCGACGAGCGCCCCGAGGAAGTGACCGAGATGCAGCGCTCCGTGCGCGGCGAGGTCGTCTCCTCCACCTTCGACGAGCCCGCCACCCGCCACGTGCAGGTCGCGGAGATGGTCATCGAGAAGGCCAAGCGCCTGGTCGAGCACAAGAAGGACGTGGTGATCCTGCTCGATTCCATCACCCGTCTCGCCCGCGCCTACAACACCGTGGTGCCGGCGTCGGGCAAGGTGCTGACAGGCGGCGTGGACGCCAACGCCCTGCAGCGTCCCAAGCGCTTCTTCGGCGCCGCACGCAACATCGAGGAAGGCGGCTCGCTGACGATCATCGCCACCGCGCTCATCGACACGGGCTCGCGGATGGACGACGTGATCTACGAGGAGTTCAAGGGCACGGGCAACATGGAAATCCACCTCGACCGCCGCATGGCCGAGAAGCGGATCTACCCGTCCATCAACGTCAACCGCTCCGGCACCCGCCGCGAGGAACTGCTCCTCAAGCCCGACATCCTGCAGAAGGTCTGGATCCTGCGGAAGCTCCTCTATCCGATGGACGAGCTCGAGGCAATGGAATTCCTGCTCGACAAGATCAAGGCCACGAAGAACAACAACGAGTTCTTCGACTCGATGCGGCGCGGCTGACGCCATGGCAAGACGGGGCCCACACCCCGTCTTGCTTGCGAAACGGCCCCGTCACCCCAAACTGGGTCAATCGCGCTATAATGCGCGGTTTACCCCACCCGGGACAGCGCGCCGGCGAGCCCCATCACCGCAGGCCAGCGGGTCCAGACAGCGAGGACGGCATGAAAGCAGACATCCACCCCAAGTACGCCGAAGTGCAGGTCGCCTGCAGCTGCGGCAACCAGTTCGCCACCCGGTCCACCACCGCGAGCAAGCAGATCCACATCGAAGTCTGCTCGCAGTGCCACCCGTTCTACACGGGCAAGCAGAAGGTCATGGATACCGCGGGCCGCATCGACAAGTTCCGCCAGCGTTACGGCGCGAAGGGCTCCGCCAAGAGCGCCTGATCCCCGCGTTGCGTTCCCGAGAAGGGCAGCCCGACGGCTGCCCTTTTCTTTCGTGCACCGGATCGTGAGCGCCCCGGGTGTAGCATCCGGGGCGCCAATCATGAAAGCGCCGCGTCCCGTCATCCCCGAGGTTGTCGACCCGGAGGCCGTGAGTCCCTCGGCGCCGTTCCGCGCGATCAAGCAGCTCGGCCTCGTCCTCTTGTGCGCGGCGTGGGTGGCGCTCGGCATCGCCGGGCACGACCCGTGGAAGACCGAGGACGCGACTTCCATCGGCGTGGCGGTGGAGATGTCGCAGCAGCGCGACTTCGTCGTGCCGACGCTGGGCGGCGAGCCTTACCTGCCGCACCCTCCCCTCGCCTACCTGGGCGGCGCCGTCTCGCTCGAGCTCTTCTCGCCGCCGCTCAAGCCGCACAACGCCGCGCGCGTGGTGGCGGGCGTCGCGCTCGCGCTGATCCTGCTTGCCACGGCGCTTGCAAGCCGCGAGCTCAACGGCCGCGCGTTCCGCTGGCTGCCCGTGCTGATCCTGGTGGGCAGCGTCGGCTTCTGGGATCGCGCGCACGTACTGTCTCCCGAGCTGTTCCTCACGCTCGGCATCGCCGTGGGCATGTGGGGATTCGCCCTCGCATTGCGCCGGCCCGTCGTGGGCGGCCTCGTGCTCGGCGCGGGGATCGCGATCTCGTTCATGGGCAACGGCTTCATGGGCCCGCTGTGGCTCGCGCTCACCGCGCTCGCGCTGCCTCTTTGCGGAGGCGAGTGGCGCAACCGCGCGTATCTCGCGACGGTGGCCATCGCACTGACGTGCGCCGCCGCGCTTTCCGCGCCCTGGCCCCTCGCGCTTCACGCGCGCGATCCCGCGCTGTTCGCTCAATGGGTCGCGAGCGAGTCGCCGGGCGACTACCTGTGGTTCCTTGGCGACGGCAAGGCCGATCCGGCGTATTACCTGCGCAACCTCCTCTGGTTCGCCTGGCCCGCGCTGCCGCTCGTGGTGTGGCTCCTGTGGCTGCGCGGACGCGGCTTCAACGGCGGATTGCGCTTGCCCGGCATCGTCGTGCCCGGCGTGATGGCAATCGTGATCCTGGGCAGCCTCCTGGTGATGCCCGAGGTGCGTCTCGTCAACGCGCTGCCGCTCCTCGTTCCGCTGGCGGTGCTCGCGGCGCTCGAGGTGGACTCGCTGCGGCGCGGATTCTCGGGCGCGCTCGACTGGTTCGGGATCCTCACGTTCGGGCTCACCGCGGCGCTCATGTGGGCGCTGTGGATCGACTCGTACGTCAACGGCATGTCGCTGCGCGTCGCGCGCTTCTTCCGCGACACCGAGGTCGGGTACAGTCCGTCGTTCCATCTGGGCAGCATGCTCGCCGCACTCGGCCTCACGCTGCTATGGGTCGCGGCCGTGCGTCCCGCGCGGCGCTCCAACCGCCGCGCCATCCTCAACTGGGCCGCGGGCGTCACGCTGATCTGGGGGCTCGCCACGACGATCTGGCTGCCCTACATCGACTCGCGGCGCAGCTACCGCTGGACCGTCGAGGCGCTGGCGCGCGAGCTGCCCAAGGAGGGCTGTGTAGCGAGCCGCAACCTGGGCGAGGCGCAACGCGCGGTGTTCAACTACTTCTCGCAGATCAGGACCGTGCGCGAGGAGGTGAAGCCGGACCACGGCTGCAATGCCCTGGTCGTGCAATATGGGCGCGTCGACGGCGACCCCGTGCCACCCACCGGCTGGACGCCGAAGTGGAGCGGCACGCGGCGCGGCGACGACACGGAGCGCTTCGTCCTCTACGTTCGGGATCGCAAATGAAATTCTTCGACGAAGCAGCCATCGAGGTCATCGCCGGCGACGGCGGCAACGGCGTCGCCTCGTTCCGGCGCGAGAAGTACGTGCCGCGCGGCGGACCCGACGGCGGCGACGGCGGCCGGGGCGGCAGCATCTACGCCGTGGCCGATCGCAACATCAACACGCTGATCGACTATCGCTACGCACGCATCCACCGCGCGAAGCGCGGCGAGAACGGCAGCGGCGCCGACAAGTACGGACGCGGCGCCGAGGACATCGTGCTGCGCATGCCGGTGGGCACCGTGATCACCGACGCCGAGACCGGCGAGCGCATCGCCGATCTCGCGCAGGACGGCGCACGCGCGCTGCTCGCCGCGGGCGGCAAGGGTGGGCTCGGCAACCTCCACTTCAAGACGAGCACCAATCGCGCGCCGCGTCAGTTCACGCGCGGCGAGCAGGGTCAGCACCGCAAGCTCACGCTCGAGCTCAAGGTGCTCGCCGACGTGGGGCTCCTCGGCATGCCCAACGCGGGCAAGTCGACGTTCATTCGCGCGATCTCGGCGGCCCGCCCCAAGGTGGCGGACTACCCGTTCACCACGCTCGCGCCCAACCTGGGTGTGGTGCGCACGAGCGAAAGCCGCAGCTTCGTGGTCGCCGACATCCCGGGCCTCATCGAGGGCGCCGCCGACGGCGCGGGGCTCGGTCATCGCTTCTTGCGCCATCTCGCGCGCACCCGTCTCCTGCTGCACATCGTGGACCTGGCGCCGCTCGACGAGGAAGCCGATCCCGTGCACGACGCGCGCGCGATCGTGAAGGAGCTGAAGCGCTACGACGAGTCGCTCTACGAGAAGCCGCGCTGGCTCGTCCTCAACAAGGTCGATCTCCTGCCCGACGACGAGCGCGAGAAGCGCGTGAAGGCGTTCGTCCGCGCCTATCGGTGGAAGGGTCCCGTGTTCGCGATCGCCGCGGTCAACGGCGAAGGCTGCCGCGAGCTCACGTTCGCGATCCAGGAATGGCTCGACGCGCACCCGGCCTTCGTGGAAGCGGAAGAGCCCGCGCTCGACGCCACCGCGATCGTGGTGACGCCCGCCCCGGTCAAGACACGGCGAAGAAGGACGCAAGAGCCGTGAGCGTCGTCGCGCAGGCGAAGCGGCTGGTGGTCAAGGTCGGGTCGACGCTCGTCACCAACGAAGGCCGCGGCCTCGACCACGCGGCGGTGGCCAACTGGGCCGAGGAGATTGCCGCACTCTCGCGCGGGGGACGCGAGATGGTGCTCGTGTCGTCGGGTGCGATCGCCGAAGGCATCAAGCGGCTTGGATGGAAGTCGCGGCCGCGCGCGATCCACGAGCTGCAGGCCGCGGCCGCGGTCGGGCAGATGGGGCTCGTGCAGGCGTACGAGAGCGCGTTCGGGAGCTTCGGCCTGCGCACGGCGCAAATCCTGCTCACGCACGACGATCTTTCCGATCGCCGCCGCTATCTCAACGCGCGCACGACGCTGCGCACGCTGCTGGCCCTCGGCGTGATCCCCATCATCAACGAGAACGACACGGTCACGACCGACGAGATCAAGGTCGGCGACAACGATACGCTGGGCGCGCTGGTGGCCAACCTCATCGAGGCGGACGTGCTGATCCTCCTCACCGACCAGGCAGGGCTCTACAGCGCCGATCCGCGCAAGGATCCGCAGGCCGCGTTGATACGCGAGGCGCGCGCGGGCGACGCGGCGCTCGAGGCGATGGCAGGCGGAGCCGGCAGCGCGCTCGGCAAGGGCGGGATGCTGACCAAGGTGCTCGCGGCCAAGCGCGCTGCGCGTTCGGGCGCGTCCACGATCATCGCGAGCGGGCGCGAGGCCAAGGTGCTGACGCGCCTCGCCGCGGGCGAGTCGATCGGCACCGCGCTCGTGGCGCCCACCGTGTCGCTCGCGGCGCGCAAGCAGTGGCTCGCCGATCACGTGCAGCTCGCGGGACGGTTGATGCTCGACGAGGGTGCGGTGCGCGCGCTGGCTCAGGACGGCAAGAGTCTCCTGCCGATCGGCGTGATCGCGGTCGAAGGCAGCTTCGAGCGCGGCGAGGTCGTGGGTTGCTACGCGCCGGATGGGCGCGAGGTCGCGCGCGGGCTCGTGAACTACGGCGCGCAGGACGCGGCGAAGATCGCGCGCAAGGCGTCGTCGGAGATCGAGTCGATCCTGGGATACGTGGACGAGGCGGAGCTCATCCACCGGGATAACCTGGTCCTGCTGGTGTAAGCAGGGTCAGGTTCAAATTGCCCGTGCACATTGCCGGCGGCGAGAAGTCTGCCGCGGCAATTTGAACCTGACCCTGTCTACTTCGCTGCAGGCACGTGCGGCTCCGCGTACGACGGCGGCATCTCCGGATGCGGCACGCCGTACAGGCGCTGGCGCCGCGTCTGCGGCTTGGCATGTAGGAATCGCTCGAGCTCGAGCAGCGCGCGCCGGTACGACTCGCGCTTGAACTCGATGACTGTCTCCAGCGGCACCCAGTACTCGTGCCAGCGCCACGCGTCGAACTCGGGATGCTCGGAGGCGCGCAGGCTCACGTCGTTGTCGCGGCCGACGAGACGCAGGAGATACCAGATCTGCTTCTGGCCGCGGTAGCTGCCGCGCCATTCGCGCTTGATCCAGTGCTGCGGGACTTCATAGCGAAGCCAGTCGCGCGTCCGGCCGAGGACCTTCACATGCTGGGGCTCGAGCCCGACCTCCTCGCGCAATTCCCGGTACATCGCCTGCTCGGGCGTCTCACCGGAATTGATGCCGCCCTGCGGAAATTGCCACGAGTGTTCGCGGATCCTTTTGCCCCAGAAGACCTGGTTCCTGCCGTTGACGATGACGATGGCGACGTTCGGGCGATAGCCGTCACGGTCGAGCATCGGTGCCACCTTGCTGCAAGTCGAGTTGGACCGATTGTTGCACAGTCGGAAGAGCCCTGCAAAGCGGGCGCGCCGCGCTAACGCGAGGACTCCACCGGCGTCACGACGACCGCGAGTCTCCTGTCGCGCCGCACAACGCTCACCTCCACGGAACGCGCGATCGCATCGGCCCCGAGCGCGCGCTGCAGCGCGTCGATGTCGGGCACCGGCATCCCGTCGACCGCGACGATGACGTCGCCGCGAACGAGCCCCGCGTCCGCGGCCGGCGATCCGCGCTCGACGCTTTCGATGCGCACGCCGGACTCGGCGGGGAGATCGAAGTGCCGCACGATGCGACGCGGCAGCGGCAGCGTCTGTCCGCCCACGCCGAGCCTCGCGCGGCGCACCCGGCCGTCGCGGATGAGCGCGATGACCACGCGCTCGGCGGTCGACGACGCGATGGCGAAGCAGATGCCCTGCGCGCCGCGGATCACGGCCGTGTTGACGCCGATCACCTCGCCGCCTGCATCGACCAGCGGTCCGCCGGAGTTGCCCGGATTGAGCGACGCGTCGGTCTGCAGCACGTTGTCGAGAAGGCGACCGGTTTGCGCGCGCATCGACCGGCCGAGCGCGCTCACGATGCCCGCCGTCACGGTGTGCTGGAAGCCCAGCGGGCTGCCGATCGCAATTGCGACCTGGCCCACGCGCACGCGCGAGGAATCGCCGAGCCGCACCCACGCAAGGTCGTCCGCCTGCACCTTGAGCACCGCGAGATCGGAGTCGGGATCGTCGCCGACGATCCGCGCGTCCGCGGTGCGGCCGTCGGGCAGCGTGACCTCGATGGCCGACGCGCCGCTCGCGACGTGGCTGTTGGTGACGAGGTAGCCGTCCGGGGTGATGAGGAACCCCGATCCCGAGCCGTCCCTTCCTTTGCTGTGCTCGACGCGAACGTGCGCAACGGCGGGGGCGACCCGGCCGACCGCGGAGGTGACGGCCCTCGAGTAGGCATCGAGAAGATCGCGGTCCGGATCGGCGCCTGCGCGCGGCAGATCGAGTGGCATTGTCAGCAAGTGGCGTCGCCGGGTCGACCTTTCAACCGCGCTGCGGGACAATGCGGCGGTTCCTCCACGCGGCCCCGCCCATGCCCGGCATCCAGCAGACCGTAGAAGACAGCGTCGGCACGATCACGCTCGACGCACCCAAGCACAACGCCCTGTCCGCCTCCCTGGTGGGCGAGATCAGCGCCGCGCTGGCCTCCATGCGCGAGCGCGGCGCGCGCGTGGTGATCCTTCGCTCGAAGCCGGGCGCCCCCGTGTGGTCGGCGGGTCACGACGTGGCCGAGTTGCCCACCGACGGGCGCGATCCACTCGGATGGGACGACCCGCTTCCCCATCTCATCCGCGAGATCGAGGAATACGCGGCGCCTGTGATCGCGATGATCGAGGGAACGGTATGGGGCGGCGCGTGCGAGGTCGCGTTCGCGTGCGACCTCGTGTTCGCGACGCCAGCGACCACGTTCGCCGTGACGCCGGCCAAGCTCGGCGTCCCATACAACGTCGCGGGCATGGTCACGTTCATCAACTCCGCCAACCTCCGCATCGTGAAGGAGATGGCATTCACGGCGGCGCCGCTGCCGGCGGCGCGCGCGCTGCAGCTTGGCATGGTCAACGACGTGGTCGCGCCGGAGGACCTCCTGGAGGCCACCCTCCGCATTGCGCGGCAGATCGCGGCCAATGCGCCGCTGTCGATCGCGGTGATGAAGGAGCAGTTGCGCATACTCGCGGGGGCGAGGCCCATGTCGCCGCAAGGCTTCGAACGCGTGCAAGGATTGCGGCGGATCGTCTACGATAGCGACGACTTCCGCGAAGGCATCCGCGCCTTCAAGGAAAAGCGCAAACCCGTCTTCAAGGGATCATGAAACTCTTTGCCTGTTGCTCTCCAGAATTGCGCGGCGTCCTTCTCGCCGCAATCGCTGCCGCCGCAGCGCTCGCGGCGCCATCCGCGCATGCGCAAAAGCTCCTCGCGACCTATTCCACGCTCACCACCGCCGCCGCGCAGAAGGCCGCGCAGGCGGCGTTCGACAAGTGCAGCAAGGACGGCTACACCGTGGCGGTTGCCGTCGTGGATCGCGGCGGACAGCCGCTCGTGGTGCTGCGCGACAACCTCGCAGGCGCCCACACCGTGAACACGGCGATCGGCAAGGCCTGGTCCGCTGTCAGCTTCCGGACGGACACGCACGAGCTTGCATCGACCACGCAGGCCGGCAAGCCGCAGAGCGGCATCCGCAACCTTCCGAATGTAGTCGCGATCGCAGGTGGAATTATGGTGCAGGCGAAGGGCGCGCTCGCGGGCGCCATCGGCGTGTCGGGCGCGCCGGGCGGCGACATCGACGACGTCTGCGCGAAGGCCGGAATCGCGGCGATCTCCGACTCGCTCGAGCTCGAGTGAGTCGCCCCGAAATGGGGCATTGATCGGCGTCAAACTCAGCTCGCGACCCCGCTCCTAGACTTCTCCCATAGCCCGGGAGGAGCCATGAAGAAGTCGATTTCGCTCGTAGCGGCGATACTCGTCGCTCTTGCGTGCGTGTCCGCGCACGCGCAGCCCAAGGCGGCACCCAAGCCCGCCGCGTTCGACGCTTCCGCATGCCTCGCATGCCACGCGCCGATCAAGGCGTTCTACGACGGCGGCAAGCACAAGACAGTGGGCTGCAACGCGTGTCACGACGGCACGGCGGACCATTTGGCCGACATGAAGAAGCGGCCGGCCACCAAGACCGACCTCGCGACCTGCGGCGGCTGCCACCAGAACCAGTACAAGTCGTACGCGCAGATGGACTTCCATCGCACCGCGCGCTTCGAGAAGAAGCAGTACAGCGGACCCGCGCCCGATCCCTCGTACGACCTCCTGATGACGCCGCACGGCTTCACGAAGGAGCACAACCTGCCGCGCGGCCACACCTTCGCGCTGGTCGACCAGTACGTCGTGGATCGCGCTTTCGGCGGCCGCTTCGCGCCGAAGGAGTCCTGGCGCTACTTCACGGTCCAGGGCGACTTCAAGGCCTGGGACATACTCGTCGACCAGTTTCCCGACAACAGCGACCAGAAGATCTTCACGCCGGGGACGGCAGCCGCCGCCAACCCGGTGTGCCTCTCCTGCAAGACGCAGGACCACATCCTCGACTGGGCGTTCATGGGCGACCCGGTGCCCACCGCCAAGTGGAGCCGCACGTCCAAGGTCGTGGAGCTCGCGCGTTCCATGAACCACGCGCTCAACTGCATCTTCTGCCACGACCCGCATGCCGCGAAGCCGCGCATCGTCCGCGACGCTCTCATCGAGGCGGTCACGCGCACCGACTTCCCGACGCTCTACTCGCAGGACCCGCGCAAGACCAAGCTCGAGGTCAAGGAACTGGGCGTGCGCGGCCACACCCGCAAGATCGCGATGCTCGAGCGCTACGACGGCAAGCTGCAATGCGGCCAGTGCCACGTCGAGTACAACTGCAACCCGGGATTCGACCCGCAGACGGGCAACCCGATCACCATGGCCGACAAGCGCACGAACTACTTCCCGTTCGTCGACGTCGACAACATCCTGAAAGCGTACGACCACATCAGCTTCCGCGACTTCCGCAACCAGTTCACGGGTGCACCCTTGTGGAAGGCGCAGCACCCCGACGTCGAGACGTACTACAACTCGACGCACGAGAAGCTCGGCATCGACTGCGCGTCGTGCCACATGCCGCGCGTGAAGGACGAGAAGACGGGCAAGTTCTACACGTCGCACTGGCAGACCAACCCGCGCAACTACATCAAGGAGACCTGCCTGCGCTGCCACAGCAAGTGGGACGAGAAGCAGGTGCGCTACGTGCTCGACTCGATGGCCGGCCACTACCAGGGCAAGGTGCGCAACGCCGAGTTCTGGCTCGTGCAACTCATCAACAAGTTCGGCCCGGCGCAGCTCGTGGGCGTGCCGGAGGATGCGCTCAAAGCCGCGCGCGCGAAACACGGCGAGGCGCACGCGAACTGGGAGTGGTGGACGGCCGTGAACGGTGCGTCGTTCCACAACCTTGACCAGGCGAAAGCCTCGCTCGCCAAGTCGGTGACCGCATCGCAGGAGGGCCTCAAGATCCTCGACGATGCGATCAAGGCGAAGCAGACGGCGGCAGCCACGACCGCGCCGAAGTGACGCGATGACGGCGTCGCTTGCGGGCTTCATCGTGGCAGCCGTCCTGCTGGCGGCGGCCACGCTCGCGTTCGTGATGCGGCCGCTGCTGCGCGAGCGGCGGCATCGCATCGTCGCCGTGGCCGGCATCGGCCTCGTGCTCGCGCCGCTGCTCTACGCGCGGCTCGGCGCGGTCGGCACACTCGACGGTGAAGGCGAGGCCGATGCCGCGACGGTGGCGGCGACCCGACCGGTGCAGGACGCGCGCGCAGAACTCGTGGCGCATCTCGCGCACAACCCGCGCGATGCGCGCGGCTGGGTCCTGCTCGCCCGCCTCGATGCGGCACAGGATCGCTTTGCCGATGCGGCGGCAGCCTACGAGCGCGCACTTGCAAATCCCAAGGCGGCGACCGACACCACGCTCTGGTGCGAGTACGCCGACGCCCTCGCGCAGGCGCAGGGCGGGCGGCTCGCGGGTCGGCCGCGCGAGATCGTCGGGCAGGCGCTCGCGCGCGACCCGACGCACCGGCAGGCGCTCGAGATGGCCGGCTCCGCGGCGCTCGAGTCGGGCGAGCACGCCGTGGCCGCGTCGTACTGGCGCATGCTGCTCGTGCAGCTGCCCGAAAGCTCGAGCGAGCGACGCGAGCTGACCGCCGCGCTCGCGCGGGTCGAGCTTCGCGCCGTGCAGGATCGCACGCGCGGCCAGCTACTTTACGAGACGCATTGCGTGAGCTGCCACAGCAAGGAGATTCACTGGCGCGACAGGAAGCTCGCCACGAGCTGGCCGGCGCTCGTCGCGCAGGTCCAGCGCTGGCAGCGCAATGGCGGACTCGGATGGACCGGCGAGGACGTCGAGGACGTCGCGCGCTACCTCGACGCGACGATCTACCGGTTCACGGCGGGCAAGCAGGCGAGCTGAGGCCGAAGCGGCGTCAGGCAAGGACGAGCGGCTGAAACTCTGGGCCGGCCAGAAGGTCGCGACGATGCGCGAACACCTGGAGATGGCCCGGGCACTGCGCGCCAAGGTCGCCGCCGGCTCGGCGCCGTAGTCGGGCATGGCGCGACTGCGCCACACGAGCGACGCACGTCCCCGGCATCCGGCGCGTCAGACGCGGCCGCGGGTTCGCCTATCTCCGTCCCAATGGCCGCCCGGTCCACGATCTGGCGACCCTGGCGCGCATCCGCGCAACGGTCAGGCGTCGGGGCGGCGGGCGAGCGTGATGAGATACGGCGACACCCGGCCGAAGGGCACGAAGCCGTAGTCGCCGTACTGCTGAATCACGGCGAAGCCAGCCGTGGCGAACAGCAGCTCCAGTTCGCTCGGGAAGTAGACGTGGCTCGGAAAGTCGCTGACGAAGCGCTCTGGCTCGGCGTCGCCGGCACAGTCGAAACGGTCGTAGAGGAAGCGCACGTCGGCGCGCTGCGTTTCCGGATCGTACATCGTCGCGGTGCAGCGCAGCAGGCGCGCCGGTCCCTGGGCCGTCCGCCGCGACGCGTCGACGTCGAGTTGCACCAGCGCCCGCGGTGCGATCCGCTGCGCCTCGGCCAGCGTCGCCAGGTCCGGCATCTTCACG
>CAZIZD010000120.1:0-7981 GCA_964543615.1 uncultured Alcaligenaceae bacterium
GGGCTGTACCCAGCGCGCGACCACGATCGTGCCGGGCTTGGCGCTGTTGCCGCCCGCGAACTTCGCGCTGGTGATCGACGTGACACCCGCGGTGAGCGGATGGTCGAGGAGGCTCTTCGTGTCGAGCGTGCGCGGGGCGTACGGGGTGCCCGTGCCGTCGGTGGTGTTGGGGTCGATGAGCTCGAGCGCGCCCCAGCCGTGCGGGGATACGCCCGACGGCGCGTCGGTGCGGTCCTGCTCGTAGAAGGCGCCCAGCACCACCGCGCGGCCCGTGGCCGCGAACGCGGCCACCACGTTGCCGACGGAAGGCGCATTGCCGTAGGTGGAGTCCTCGAAGACCAGCAGCACGTCGTAGCCACTCGTGAGCGAGCCGAGGGTGGGCACCGTCATGGCGGTGTCGAGGCCCGTGAACGTGTGCCCGGGGATGCGCGCGTTGAAGTCCGCGGCGGTTTCGGTCGCGTACTTGTTCGACAGGATGCCGACGCGGGCGGCGAACGCTGCCGGCGCTGCGAGAATTGCAGCGAGAAGGACAGCCAGCGCGCCGGCCCAGGCAGTGCGCGAATGACGAGGCTTCATTAAATCGCGTGTTCCGGCGGTGTTGGCCTGCCGTGCGCCATTTCCGCCGTAAATTGAGTTGTGCCTAGAGTATCGCGTTCATTACATCCTGCCAAGCCAACATACGACAAACGGCGTGCGCGTGGCTGTTTATGTTGCAGTTTGGCGGCCTGTACGGGCTGGATGTCGGGGAATGGCGACGTCAATAACGCTGAGTGTCGGGATTTGACAACACATCAGGAGGTTCGGGTGAGCAGCATGGCGTCGCCGTAGCTGAAGAACCGGTAGCGCTCCGCCACGGCGTGACGGTAGGCAGCGCGGATGCGGTCGTAGCCTGCGAAGGCGCTCACGAGCATCAGCAGCGTCGATCTCGGCAGATGAAAGTTCGTGACCAGGCGGTCGACCGCCCGGAAGCGGTACCCGGGCGTGATGAAGAGCCTGGTGGAAGCGGGCCCCGCGGTCACGCCCCCTTCCGCGTCGGCCGCCGATTCGAGCGCGCGCAGCGTCGTGGTGCCGATCGCGATCACGCGCCGGCCGCGGCCGCGCGTCTGCCCGACCGCCCGCGCGGTGGCCGCAGGAATCGTGAACCACTCCTCGTGCATCACGTGCTGCGAGATGTCGTCCTTCTGCACCGGCTGGAACGTCCCGGCGCCGACGTGAAGGGTGACGAACGCACGCTCGACGCCCGCTTCCGCGAGCGCGGCCATGATGGCGTCGTCGAAGTGCAGGCCGGCCGTCGGCGCCGCCACCGCGCCCGGCTCGCGGGCATAGATGGTCTGGTACCGCTCCCGGTCCGCCGCATCGACGTGACGCGCGATGTAGGGCGGCAGCGGCACCTCGCCGGAGCGCTCGAGCCATGCGTGCAGCGCACCGGTGCCCTCGAAGGCAAGGCGGTGAAAGCGGTCGCTGCGCTCCTGCACGACGGCATGCGCTCCGCCGGGGAGGTCGATGCGCGTCCCCACGCGCGGGGCGTGGCTCGCGCGCACCTGCGCCCATGCCTCGCGCTCGCTCACGATGCGCTCGATCAGCAGTTCGACGCGTCCGCCGGTCGACTTCGCCGCGCGCACGCGCGCCGGGATCACCCGCGTGTCGTTGAACACGACGAGGTCGCCGCGTGTGAGGAGCGACGGCAGCGCAGAGAACGCGAGGTCGCGAAGCGCGTCGCCATCGACGTGAAGGAGGCGGCTCGCGGACCTCTGCGCCGCGGGCACCTGCGCGACGAGTTCCTGCGGCAGCTCGTAGTCGAAGTCGGACAGGCGGTACTGCATCAGGGCGGGGGACCGCTCTCCGCCTCGTTCACCCAGTCCCGCAGGAGCGTGTACGTGATCGCGAGCAGCACCGGCCCCACGAACAGCCCGACGATGCCGAAGGCGAGGAGGCCGCCGAGCACGCCCGCGAAGATGAGGAGAAGCGGCAGGTCCGCACCCTTGCGGATGAGCACCGGGCGGATGAAGTTGTCCATCGTGCCGACGATCGTCGTCCACACGAGGAGGCCGATGGCCCAGCCGGTCTGTCCGGTCCAGAACAGCCAGCCCACGGCGGGCGCGAGCACGAGCAGGGGACCTGCCTGCGCGATGCACAGGATCAGCATCACGCCGGTGAGCAGGCCCGCGAAGGGCACGCCCGCCACGAAGAGTCCGAGCCCTCCCGCAAACGCCTGCGCGAGCGCGGTGACCACGACGCCCAGCGCGACGCCCCGGATCGCGCCGCCGGCGAGGACGATCACCCCCTGCCCGCGGTCGCCCGCGAGCCGGCGCCCGAACCGGATGAGACCGGTGCGCGCGGCCTCACCCTGCGCGTACATGATCGCGGTGATCACGATGGTGAGGAACAGTTGCACCGCGAGCATGCCGGCGCCGCCGAGCGCGTCGAACAGCCACTGCGCGGCTGCGGCGGCGTGCGGCGCGAGGCGCGCGATGATGCCCTGGCGTCCGCTGGCCGCGACCTCCGACCAGATCTCCACGAGTTTCTCGCCCGCGAGCGGAACGCGCGCGACCCACTCCGGCGGGGGTGGAATCGACGCCGTCGCGATCAGGGTGCCCCATTCCTTGAGCTTGCCCGAGTTCTCCACGAGCGCCTCGATCGCGAGGACGAGCGGGACCACGAACAGCAGGACCATCGCGCCGGTCATCACGGCCACGGCGAGCGTGCGGCTGCGCAGGCGCGCCTGCACGGCGAGCATGAGCGGCCAGGTGGCGACGACGATCATCGCGGCCCACACGGCCGACAGCAGGAACGGCCGCAGGATCCAGAACGAGGCTGCGATGAGGCCGAAGATCACGAGCACCGAGAGGACGATGCGCGTGATGTCGCGCTGAGGGTTGCGCGCAGGCGCCGGATCGGTCATCGCGTCGACTATGGTGTTGGGCAGGAGGCGGATCGGGCGTTGGTGCCGGGAGGGGGAATCGAACCCCCACGGTGTTGCCACCGGCGGATTTTGAGTCCGCTACGTCTACCAGTTCCGTCATCCCGGCCGCTCTCTGTCATTATCGCACGCGCAACCTTCGTCCACTTCGCGTATGGCCGCCGTCCGCAACCTGCTTTTCGTCATGTGCGACCAGCTCCGGCGCGACCACCTGTCGTGCTACGGCGGCCGCGTCCCCACGCCGAACATCGACGCGCTCGCCGCGCGCGGCGTTCGTTTCGATCACGCGTACGTGCAGTCGGGCGTGTGCGGGCCGTCGCGCATGTCCTACTACACCGGGCGTTACGTGAGCTCGCACGGCGCGACGTGGAACCGCGTCCCGCTATCGCTCGCGCAGCCCACGCTGGGCGACTATCTCGCGCGCGCGGGTCGGACGATCGCGCTCGCGGGCAAGTCGCACGCGATGCGCGACGAGGCGGGCATCGCGCGCTTTGCCGTCGACGAATCGACCCCGCATGGCCGCCGGCTCGTCGCCGACGGCTTCGTCGAGGTCGACCGCTACGACGGTCACGCGCCGCCCGGTCCCGAGTCGGGGTACGCGCAATTCCTGCGGTCCCACGGTTACGCGAGCGACGACCCCTGGACGGACTACGCGATCGCGGCCGAGGAGGGCGGCCGCGTGGTCTCGGGATGGCACATGCGCAACGTGCACCTGCCCTCGCGCGTGCGGGAAGAGCACTCCGAGACGGCGTACATGACCGACGTCGCGCTCGACTGGATCCGCGCGCAGGGCGGGACGCCGTGGGCGCTGCACCTGTCGTACGTGAAGCCGCACTGGCCCTACGTGGCGCCCGCGCCGTATCACGCGATGTTCCGCGGCGGCGATAGCGGTCCCCTCGTGCGCGGCGCGCAGGACGGCACGGCAGACGAGCACCCCGTCGTCGCCGCGTACCGCACGCACGACGAGTGCGTGAGCATGGCGCGCGAGGAGGCCGCCCGCCACGTGCGCCCCGCGTACATGGGCCTCGTGGCGCAGCTCGACGTGCACCTCGGGCGGATCGTCGAGGCGTTGCGCGCCGCGGGCCGTCTCGACGACACCATGATCGTCCTGACCTCGGACCATGGCGAATTCCTGGGTGACCGCGGCCTGGGGGAGAAGGAGCTCTTCTACGACGAGGTGGTGCGCGTGCCGCTCGTCGTGGTCGATCCGGATGCGCGCGCGGACGCCACGCGCGGCACGGCGGAAGGGCGCATGGTCGAGGCGGTGGATCTCGTGCCCACCTTCGTCGATGCGCTCGGCGCAGGCGGATCGACGTACTGCGACGGCCACTCCCTCCTGCCGCTCCTGCGCGGTCATGCGGACGCGTGGCGCGACGACGTCCTGTGCGAGCTCGACTATGGATTCCGGCGTGCGCGCCTCGCCCTTGACCGCGGTCCCGCGGAATGCCGCGGCTTCATGTTGCGCACGCAAGCATGGAAGTACGTGCACTGGGAGGGCTTCCGGCCGCAGCTCTTCGACCTCGGGAGCGATCCGCTCGAGCTCGCAGACCTGGGCGCCGATCCGCGCCTTGCATCCGTTCGCGCATCGATGCGCGAACGCCTCATGGAGCGCCTCGCGGCCTTGCGCCATCGCGTCACGCTCGACGACGCGGAGATCCTCGCGCGCACGGATACGCACCGCGCGCGCGGCATCCACATCGGGATCTGGTAGCGGCGCCG
Organism: uncultured Alcaligenaceae bacterium; assembly: GCA_964543615.1. Classification (GTDB taxonomy): domain Bacteria; phylum Pseudomonadota; class Gammaproteobacteria; order Burkholderiales; family Casimicrobiaceae; genus VBCG01. The sequence goes on from CAZIZD010000120.1 coordinate 4,640, forward strand.
CGTGCCCTATACGTGGGCGAGCGCGAGCGCCGCGAGCGCGACGCTGCCGGCACCCGCGAGGTAGACGCCCCACTGCAGCCACCGCTTGCGGGTGAGGAGCGCAATCGCCGCGAGCGCGATCGCGACCTGGATGAGCGTCATCGCCTGCGCCCAGCGGTGATGGACGTGCATCGACTGGTCGGCGCGCAGGTTGGCGTCCTGCCCCGCCTTCTCGAGCTCCTCGGCCTTCTTCTGGATCTCCTTCTTCTCCTCGCTGTAGCGCCTGGCTTCCGACTTGTAGCGCTCGGAGGTATCACCGGCGGTGAGCGTGGCGCCCAGCTCCGCGAGGTTCTGCTTGCTGCTCTTGGCCTGGTAGAAGTTCCACTGGTCGGAGGCTTCGGTCTTCTTGATCGCGGCCTCGTTCTTGAACAGCAGGGCGTCGTTCTGCGTTGCGCCGCCCTGGTAGCTGAAGAGCGCGCCCAGGGTTGCGAGGATCGCGGTGGTCACGGCCATCTTGGCGGCGAAGTTGTCGCCGTGCTGCGCCTGGTGCTCCATCTCGTGCTCGTGCGGCCCGTGCACGTGGAATCCGGCTCCCGACATGTCTAGTTCTCCCCGTTGCGTCGATAGGTGACGAAGGCGTAACGCATGCCGTCTTCGGCGACGTGCTCCTCCCGCGTGATCGCGCGCCACTCGCGTGGGTCGAAGGCGGGAAAGCGCACGTCGCCATCGAAATCGCGGTCGATCTCCGTCAGGTGCATGACGCTCGCGAGCGGCAGCGCCTGCGCATAGAGCTCGCCGCCGCCGATGCAGAACACGGGCGGCGCAAGGCTGGCGGCGCCGATCGCGGCCTCGAGCGACGGGACGACGTCGGCGCCCTCCGCGCGATAGGCGCGATCGCGCGTGACCACGACGTTCTGCCGGTCCTTGAGGGGACGGGGGAGCGACTGCCACGTCTTGCGGCCCATGATCACCGTGTGGCCGGTGGTGAGCGCACGGAAGTGCGCGAGGTCTGCGGAGAGCTTCCAGGGCAGCGCGTTGCCTGCGCCGATGACGCCGTTGCGGGCCACGGCGGCAATGAGGGCCACCGCTCCCGATGCGCCAAGTGCCATAATGCGCCCGATTATAAGGGCCACCCCGCGTGTATTACCCGCGATCCTTCCTCAAGTTCATTCTCCTGGGCTTCATGCTCGTGAGCTTGCCGCTCGTCTATGCGCTGGCGGAGCTCATCCTGTCGCTCGACCGTCTCGCGACACAGAGCCGTGCGGAGGTCCTGCAGGCCTCGCAGGCGGCGCGATCGAGCCGCCTGCTGTTCGAGCAGGCGACCACCCTCGAGCGCCTCGCGCGCCAGGAGATCATCCTCGAGGACCCCGCGCTGCTCGAGGATTACGCGCGCATGCGCGCCGAATACCTCCAGACCACGCAGCAGCTCTCGCAGCTTCCGCTCGACCAGGCGCAGCTCACCGCGCTGGGCCGCCTGCGCGACCACGAGGAGAAGCTGTGGAAGCTCCTGGGATCCTCCGATCGCTCGCCTTCGGCGGTCACGCAGCTCGCCGACGGCTACTCGCGCCTCGTCGAGGACACGCAGGGCATGCTCAACGCGACCACGCAGCTCACGCAACGCGCGATCGAGCGGCTGCAGGAAACGGCGTCGCAGGGCCGCGAGAAGTGGTTCTGGCTCGCGCTGTCGACCGTGGCCATCGCGCTGGTGCTCGCGCTCGTGTTCGCCGTGCTGATCGCGCGTCCGATCCGCCAGCTCGATCTTGCGATCCGCAGGATGGGCACCGCCGACTTCACGCAGGCGGTGCAGGTGAACGGCCCGCAGGACCTGCGCTATCTCGGCCAGCGCCTCGACTGGCTGCGCAGCCGCCTCTCCGAGCTGGAGCAGCAGCAGACGCGATTCCTGCGCCACGTCTCGCACGAGCTCAAGACGCCGCTCACCGCGGTGCGCGAGGGCGCCGAGCTGCTGCGCGACAACGTCGCCGGCCGGCTCTCGCCGGAACAGCAGGACATCGTGCGCATCGTGCGCGAGAACACGCTCTCCCTGCAGAAGCTGATCGAGGACCTGCTCGCGTATCACCAGGCGCGCGCGCTCGAGCCCGCGACGCTCGCTCCGGTCCACCTGGCCGAGGTCGTGCGCCGCGTGCTGCGCGAGCAGAAGCTCGCGGCTATCGCGCGCATGATCGACTTCGAGACCTCGCTCGCGTTGCTCGTTGTGGTGGGCGACAGCGAGAAGATCCGCACGGTCGTCGACAACCTCGTGTCGAACGCGATCAAGTATTCGCCGCGCAAGGGAGCGATCGAGATTGCGCTCTTCGAGCAGGACGGGTTCGCGGTGCTCGACGTGTCCGACCACGGGCCGGGCATTCCCGCCGAGGAGCGCGAGCGCGTCTTCGATTCGTTCTACTCGGGGAAGGCGCCCGTCGACGGCAAGGTGAAGGGATCGGGCCTCGGACTCGCGATCGCGCGTGACTACGCGATCGCCCAATCCGGACGCATCGAGGTGCTCGACCGCAGCGACGGCGCGCGCGGCGTGCGCTTTCGCGTCTGGCTGCCGTTGTCGATGGGCATGAAGCAGCCGTCCGCCGAGCCCGCGGCCAAGCCGAAGTCGATGGCTGCGGGAACCGTCAAGTGACGATCCGCCGCCTTGCATTCGCGGCCGTCGCCTGCGCGTGGCTCGCGTCGTGCGCGACCACGCCGGAGCCGCCCATGTCGCTCGAGGAGCAGTACGAGCCCGAGCGCATCGAAGTGCCGTCCCCGTTCATCGAGTACCCGCCCATCGAGCCTGTCGAGCCGGCGCTGCCACCGAGCCCGGAGCCCGTCTCGCCGCAACCGCCTGCCGCCACTCCCGCGCCGGCGCCGGAGGTGATCGCCAGCGCACCGCCCTCCGTCGTCGCGGTGCCGCCCGCGGCCGTGCAGCCCCCGGCGCCGCCCGAGGACGTCGAGCTCATCGTGCTGATCGCCGACCTCAACCGATACGGGAACCTGTCGCCCGACGACGTCAAGCGCGAGCTCGCGAGCCTCACGCAGGTGTTCGCACGACAGGCCACCAATGCCAACCGCATACGGCTGGCCGTGCTGTATACGCTCGTCAAGGCGTCGCCCCAGGACGACCAGCGGGCCCTGCAGTATCTCGAGAACGTCTCCAAGAGCAACAGCGGATCGCCGGCCGTGAAGCAGCTCGCGCTCGTGCTGCAGGCGCAGATCGTGGGCAGGACGCGCGCGGTCCGCGACGAGCAGCAAAAGGCCGACGCGGCCCTCCAGAAACTCGAGCAGCTGCGGCAGATGGAGCGCAGCCTGATGCGCGAACGCGCTCGCAGCGGCGGAGGCGGAGGCGGTGGAAGCGGAGGGGGATCCGGTGGCGGT
>CAZIZD010000120.1:7991-11613 GCA_964543615.1 uncultured Alcaligenaceae bacterium
ACGACCCCGATCTCCTCAAGCTCATCAGCTTGAGGCTCACCTCCGCGGGCTATCGCGTGCGCACGGCGGAGAGCGGCGAGACCGCGCTTGCGGCGATCGCCGTGCGCCGCCCCGCGGCCGTCGTCACCGATTTGCGCATGCCCGGCATCGACGGGCTGCAGCTCTTCGATGCCATCAACCGGCAGCATGCCGGGCTGCCGGTGCTGATCCTCACCGCGCACGGCACGATTCCCGACGCGGTCTCCGCCACGCAGCGCGGCGTGTTCGGCTATCTCACCAAGCCGTTCGACAGCCAGGAGCTCCTGCAGAAGGTCGCTTCCGCCATCAAGCTTTCCGGCGGCGACCCGGGGCGCAACGCGGCCGACGAGGAGTGGCGCGAGGGCATCATCACGCGCAGCCCCTTGATGGAGGACCTGCTGCGCCAGGCGAAGCTCGTCGCCGACTCCGGTGCGAGCGTCCTCATCCACGGCGAGTCCGGCACGGGCAAGGAGCTTCTCGCCCGCGCGATCCACCGCGCGAGCCCGCGCCGCGACAAGCCCTTCGTCGCGGTGAACTGCGGCGCCATTCCCGGCGATCTGCTCGAGTCCGAGCTCTTCGGACATGCGCGCGGCGCCTTCACCGGTGCCGTGCAGGCGCACAAGGGGCTCTTCCAGGCGGCGGACGGCGGCACGCTGCTGCTCGACGAGATCGGCGACATGCCGCTCGCGCTCCAGGTCAAGCTCCTGCGCGTGCTGCAGGAGGGCGAGGTGAGGCCGGTCGGCTCGACGCAGGCCATTCCCGTCGACGTTCGCGTCATCTCGGCGACGCATCGCGACCTCGATGCGCAGAAGGACTTGGGCCAGTTCCGCGAGGACCTCTACTACCGGCTCAACGTCGTGTCGCTGCGCCTGCCTACGCTAGCCGAGCGGCGGGAGGACATTCCCGCGCTCGCGGCGCACTTCCTGCGCCGCCTCGCCGAGCGGTACAGGAAGCCCGCGCCCTCGCTCGCGCCCGACGCCATGGCCATGCTCGTCGCGGCGCCCTGGCCCGGCAACGTCCGCCAGCTCCTGAACCTCCTCGAGCAGGCGGTCGCGCTCACGACGACGTCGGTGATCCCGGCCTCCCTCGTGCAGAATGCGCTCAAGGAGGACGCCGCCGCGCTCATTCCGTTCGAGGAGGCGCGCAAGAGCTTCGAGCGCGATTACCTCGTGCGGCTGCTCAAGATCACGGGCGGCAACGTGACGCAGGCGGCGCAGCTCGCCAAGCGCAACCGCACCGAGTTCTACAAGCTCCTGCAGCGTCATTCGCTCGAGCCCGCGATGTTCAAGGAGCCCAAGGCTTAGGTTTCCGCCGCGCCGCACACGCTGTGGTGTGCAGTCGCGGACGCGGCTCATTCGACGCTGTCGTCCGGGGGCGACAGCAATTCGCCAGGTGAATCAGGCATTTAATGCTGCTGTCATGTTCGGCGTCGGGCAGCCGCGACACTTCGCGTCGCGATGTGCGCATTCTCCGCCGGAACAATCGGCGACCCGCGCATGTTTGTCGTGGGGCGTAAGGCGTGCGTTTCCCGCACGACTGATCGGTGGCACCTGCCTTGGCACATCGTTTGCTTTTCTTGTTCGGCAGGCAACCGTGAGTTGCGCGAACGAGGTTACGAATGGAAACGCTGGCAACCGAACTCTCCAAGGCCTGGCTCGCCGAAAAGGACGGCCTGTCGGCCGACGCGAGTCGCGCGTCGAAGGAGGAGGATGCCGGCGCCGTGGCGGCCGCGATGGAAGCGCTCGCCAACCTCGTGAGCGCTGCGCGCAGCATCGTCTGACGTCTCCTCGCCCCCCGGAGCGGCATGGCTTGGCTCCGGACCCCGCGAAGCGGGTGAAAGCTTCGGTCATCGGAATCCCCCTTGCCCGCTACATTCCTCCCGGCGGGCTTTTTTTTGTCCTCCTTTCACCTTGCGCGCGGGCGGCGCCCGGCCACACTACAATCGCGGCACCACAACGGAGGAACCATGGGCCGCAAGATCACGCTGAATCCGTCGCAGGGCGTCACCATTTCCGCCTATCGTGCCGATCCCCCCGGCAGGCCGCGCGGCGGGCTCGTCGTCATCCAGGAGATCTTCGGGGTCAACAGCCACATCCGCAGCGTGTGCGACGGTTATGCGGCCGAAGGCTACCTCGCCATCGCGCCCGCGCTGTTCGACCGTTTCGAGCCCGGCGTCGACATCGGCTATTCGGCGCCCGAGATCGCACAGGGTCGCGACCTGCGCGCGAAGGCGAATCTCGATCACGCGCTGGCTGACATCGTCGCCGCGCGTGACGTCGCCGCGGAAGGCGGCAAGGTCGCGGTCGTGGGTTACTGCTGGGGCGGATTTCTCGCGTGGATGGCGGCTTCGCGCGTGAGCGGCCTCGCGGGCGCCATCTGCTACTACGGCGGCGGCATGCCCGACGCCATCGGCGAGACCCCCAAGGTCCCGGTGATCGCGCATTTCGGCGAGCGCGACTCGATGATTCCCCTCGAGGGCGTGCAAGAGCTCGCGGCGGCGCATCCGTCCGCGCAGGTGCACGTCTACGCCGCCGACCACGGCTTCAACTGCGACCAGCGGGGCTCGTACGACGCTCCGTCGGCCAAGGTTGCGCGCGAGCGGTCGATCGAGTTCCTGCGCAAGTACGTCGGCTGACGCTTCGGTTCTTCAGACGGCCACCGGCGCCTTGATCGCCGGGTGGCTCTGGTAACCCTCGATCGCGATGTCGTCGTACGCGTAGTCGAACAAGGTCGGCGGCTTGCGACTGAGCACGAGCCGCGGCAGCGGGTAGGGCGTGCGCGCGAGCTGGGTCTCCACCTGCTCCATGTGGTTCAGGTAGAGGTGACAGTCGCCGCCCACCCAGATGAAGTCGCCCACCCCCAGATCGCACTGCGCCGCGACCATGTGCGTGAGCAGCGCATAGGACGCGATGTTGAAAGGCACCCCGAGGAAGATGTCCGCGCTGCGCTGGTAGAGCTGGCAGGAAAGGCGCCCCTCGGCCACGTAGAACTGGAAGAACGCGTGGCACGGCGGCAGCTTCATGCGCGGAATGTCGCCCGCGTTCCAGGCCGACACGATGAGCCTCCGGGAATCCGGATTGCGGCGGATCTCCGCCACCACGTTGGCGAGCTGGTCGACGTGCCGCCCGTCGGGCGCGGGCCACGAGCGCCACTGGTAGCCGTAGACAGGCCCCAGGTCGCCGTTGGCGTCCGCCCATTCGTCCCAGATCGTGACCCCGTTCTCCTTCAAGTACGCAATGTTGGTCTCGCCGCGGAGGAACCACAGGAGCTCGTGCACGATCGACTTGGTGTGGACCTTCTTCGTCGTGAGGAGAGGGAAGCCCTCGCGCAGGTCGAAGCGCATCTGGTAACCGAACACCGACAGCGTGCCCGTGCCGGTGCGGTCCTCCTTGCGCGTGCCGTGGTCGCGCACGTGGCGCATGAAGTCGAGGTAGGTCCGCATCGCGCGGATTGTAGCGCGCGTCCGGAGGGCCCGCCCGCGCACTCCGCGCCGCCGTCCGTCGGCGCGCGCGCGCGAGCCTTGACACCGCGCCCCGGAGGCTAGCAATATGTCGACGCGACTAGTTTTATAGTCATATTAATGGAAGTGCTCCACGAACATGCG
>CAZIZD010000121.1:0-11542 GCA_964543615.1 uncultured Alcaligenaceae bacterium
GCGCCGCGCGCAGCTCGACATGATGTGCGCCAACGTGACACCGACGCTGCTCGATCGCCAGCAGCAGGCGCCGTCGCGGGCGACCGACGGCAACGTGGTGCTTCTCTACTCGGTCGACCTGGCGGGCTGCGGCCAGCGCAAGGTGTATCGCGTGAGCTGTCCCGCCGTCGGCGGGGCGTGCTTCGTGCCCTGACGGTATCGTTAGAAACTAACGCGCGGCGACCTGAGTATCGGTTGCCGTGCGTGCCATCAGCACCTCCACGGCGCGCTTCAGGGCGGCGATCTCGCGGGTGTACGCCGAGCGCAGCTCCGCGATCTCGGCGCGCTGCGCCTCGATGGTCCGTTGCTGCTTCTGAAATTCGTTGAGCAGCATCGGCGCGAGGTACTGGTACATCACGGTCTCCGGCTTGCCGCCTCTGGCCGCCACCATTCCCGGATAGACCGCCGCAACCTCTTCCGCGATGAGGCCGTATTGCAGGCGCGGCCCCGTGGGATCGCGGTCGGTCTTGTAATGGAACGTCACGGGACGCAGCTTCATGAGAGCCGCGCTCGCGTTGTTCATGTCGGCGATGTCGTCCTTGACGTCACGCGAGGAGCTGACGGTTCCGAGCTGGCCGTTGCTGTCGATGACGACGGCGACCGCGTCGTTGGTTCCAGTGGTCACGCCGCGAATGCCCGCGATGAACGACCGTGTATGGGCGCCGTTCGACCCGATGCGAATCGTCTGGCCATCGGCGGCACTGCCAATGTTGCCGATGTAGATGTTCGCACTGCCACCGATCAGGTCGTAGCCTGCGTAGGAACCGATCGCGATGTTTCCATCGCCGGTCACCGTCTGGCGAAGCGCGTTGTAACCGATCGCTACGCTGTCGCCGCCCGCCTGAATCTGATTGAGCGCGTACGCCCCAAACGCTGCGTTCTGCGCGCCGGTCGTGTTGGTCGATAGCGACGCGATGCCGAAGGCGCTGTTGGAGTTGCCGGTCAGGTTGTTCATCAGGGATCCGCCACCGGTTGCTGTGTTGTCCAACCCGGTCGTGTTGGTGGACATGGCCGCCGAACCGATGGCCGTATTCATCGAGCCGGCCGTGTTGCTACCGAGCGCGCCGATGCCGATGCCGATGTTGTAGCTGCCCGACGTGTTGAACCGCAGCACTCCCTCGCCCATCGCGGTGTTGGCGGACCCGAATGTGTTGAACTGGAGCGCCTGATGTCCGACGGCCGTGTTGAAGGTCCCGGCCGTGTTCGATGCCAGCGTGGATCTCCCGACCGCCACGTTCTTGATGCCTGTTTCGTTTGCCGCAAGTGCATGCGTCCCGATGCCGGTGTTGTATTGGCCTCCCAGGAAGTTCCCGGCGCCCACGCCGAGGTACGTGCTGTCGACACCCCCGTTGTGCAGGAACGTCCCGCCTGGCTTCGTGATCGTTCCCACGGTCGCCGACGTCGAATCCGGCTGCGTGGTGAGTCGGTTCATGAACGCGGCCATCTGCGTGCGCGAGACATTCGCGTTCGGGCAGTACAACCGGTGATTGGCGTCGATGATCTGGCATCCGAGCGAGACGCCGTTCTGCGCCATCCAGGTGATGTATCCGCAGAACGGGTCCGACGCGAGTACGTCGTCGTAGACCCATCCCGTTGCGCCCGGACAGAACTGCGCATGGGCAGGGTTGGTGAACGTAAACATCGCGAAACCGGCGAGCAGCAGGCACTTTCGCATGGCGTCTCCTGGTCGTGGAAGTGGCGGCGGGATGAGCGGCGTGCGCCATGGTAGCCCGCGATGGAAGTCGCCGGTAGCCTCGGGCAAGTCCTTCGGCGGCGTCGCCGCCGCGACCACCCGCCGTTCAACTCCCCGGCAGCTCCAACACCCTGCGCGCGACGATGTTGCGCTGGATCTCGTTGCTGCCGCCGTAGATCCTCGTCACGGACGCATTGAGGAGTGTGGCGAGCGGCGCGGCATGTGCGCCGTCGCCAAGCTCGAGCGCACCGACGCAGGCGCCTTCCTCGCCCGCGAAGCGGACGAGATCGGCGGCAATCCGTGTATACGTCTCGGTCGCCTGCAGCTTGAGGATCGACACGCTCGGCGGGAGATCTTCCCCGCGCCCGGCAATCGCGACGTAGCGCGTGAATGCGGCGCCGAGCTCGAGCACCTCGAGCAGCCGCAGTCCGTACGCCGCGCGAAAGGTCGCGTCGCTCCACAATCCCCGCGCGTCGCCGAGCCGCTTCATCTGCGCGAGCGCATGCTGCGAAGTCTTGGGACTGCCGACGAAGAGCCGCTCGTGGCCGAGCACCGCCATGCCGATCTTCCAGCCGTCGCCCATCTTGCCCACGAGGTTCTCGACCGGCACGCGAACGTCGTCGAAGAACACTTCGCAGAACTCCTCCTCGGCTGCGAGGTTGCGGATAGGACGCACGGTCACGCCGGGCGAGGCGAGGTCGACCAGCAGGAAGCTGATGCCGTCGTGCTTACGCGGCTCCACGCTCGTGCGCACCAGCATGAACATGTGGGTCGCGTCGTGCGCGAGCGTGGTCCAGATCTTTTGCCCGTTGACGACGAAGTGGTCGCCGTCGAGCTCGGCACGCGTGCGCAGCGACGCGAGATCTGACCCGGCACCGGGCTCCGAGTAACCCTGGCACCAGATTTCTTCGCCGGACAGTATCTTCGGCAAGTAGCGCATGCGCTGCGCTTCGCTGCCGTAGCGGATGAGTATCGGTCCGACGTAGATGATGCCGTGGTCGGGCAGGCGAGCCACACCGTAGGCCTCGTATTCCTCGATGAGGACCACGAGCTTGTCGACGGTCAGGCCCATGCCGCCGTGCTCGCGGGGCCAGGCGGGCGCCAGCCATCCGTGCCTTGCGAGCGTGAGATACCACTCCCGCACTTCGGCAAGACGCAGGCGGCGCGTGGGGTTGCGCAACGCAGGAGGGTAATGCTTCGCGAGAAAGGCGCGCACGATGGCACGGAACGCTGCGGCGTCGGCGTTCGCCCAGTCCATGTTCGACGCTGCGGCGGCCTGCGCGCTCGAGGCGTCGCCACGCGCGTGGATGTCGAGATGACGCGCCGCGTGCGCTTCCGCGCCGCCCAGCCATCCCGCGAGAAGCACCGACCGCCTCCAATAGCGTGCAAGCGCGTACTCGTCGGTGGTGCCGATCGCGCCGTGCAACTGCACGGCCTCGCGCGTGACGCGCTGCGCCGCGTCCGCGCTGCGCGCCTTCACGCGGCTCGCGGCCTCGTCGAGGGCCAGCTTGCCGTCCACGCATGCCGCCACCGCGGCATCCAATCCCGCGCGCGCCATCTCGATGCGCACGAACGCGTCGACCATGCGGTGCTGGAGCGCCTGGTTGGCGCCGATCGGTCGGCCGAACTGGACGCGTGTCTTGAGATAGTCGAGCGTCAACGCAAAGCTCGCGCCCGCTACGCCAAGGAGCTCCGCTGCCTGCGCGATGCGCGCGACATCTAGCGCATGGCGCAGCGCGTGCGTCGCGTCGTCGCCGCTTGCAAGCCGCACGCCGTTTGCGCCCTCGAGGTCGAGGATCGTGACGCAGCCGTCGATCGTCGGGATGGAACGCGAGCCAACGCCTTGCGCATCGGCACGGACGAGGAAGAGGTGGCGCGTGCCCCCCGCGTCCGATGCATCGACGAGCCATGCGTCCACGTCCCGTGCGGCCACCACCCATCGCTTTTCGCCGTCGAGCGTCCACGCGCCACCCTGCGCGACGCAGGTCACGGAAGACCTGGACGCAGGCTCTATCTGCGCATTGCGTTCCTGCCATGCGACCGCGAGCAGGCAGTCGCCTTCGATCACGCCGCGCAACTGCGCATCGCGATCGGGGGTGGCGGACAATGCCGCGAGCAGAGTCGCGGGAAGCAGCCCGCACGCCAGCACCGGCGCGGCGATGGGCGTGCGTCCGAGGGCGTCGTGCACCGCCACCATGAAACGCAGGTCGAGCCCGAGGCCGCCGATCGACTCGGGCAGGAGCGTGGAGAAGAGGCCCGCGGTGGCCACGGTGCGCCACGCCGCCCGTTCCTCCGGGCTGCCTTGCGCGATGCGTGCCGCGACATCGCGCGCGCTGTCGGCAAAGGATGCGATCAGCGCCGCGTGTCCCGCGTCGTCGGCGTCCGATCGTTCTGTCGCGGGCGTCGCCATGCCGTGCCCGGGGCGCTAGCGTCCGGTGAAGTTGGGCGCGCGCTCCTCGAGAAACGCGGCGAGCGCTTCGCGCGCGTCGTCGGTCTTCGAGACGTTCGCGGTCATATCCTGCTCGTAGCGATAGCCGTCGCGCAGCGACATGCCCTCGATCGTGTTCAGGGTGTGCTTGAGCAGCCTGGTCGCGACGGGACTCTTGGCAGCGATGGCCGTCGCGATCTCCAGTGCTGCGGGCAGGAGCGCCTCGCGCGTCGTGCACTGCTCGATGATCCCGCGGCGGTAGAGTTCGTCCGCCGGCACGCGAAGGCCGGTGAGCGCCATCCTGCGCAGCAGCGAGTGGCTCACGAGGCGCATCGCATGACTGCAGCCGCCCAGGAGGCCGACGTCGACTTCAGGCATCCCAAGGCTCGCACTCTCGGAGGCGAGCAGGATGTCGCCCGACGCCACGATCGCGAGTCCCGCGCCCAGGGCGGGTCCGTTGATCGCGACGACGACGGGCTTTGCGCACTCGCGGATCGCATGAAAGCATTCGCGCGTGCGGCGCAGGTGCGCCGTGAGCGCGCCCGGCCCCTCCGTCATTCCCTTCCTGGCCTTGAGATCGGCGCCCGCGCAGAAGACCTTCCCGGCGCCGGTCAGGACGATCGCGCGCACTGCGGGGTCCTCGGAAAACCGGTCGAGCGCTTCGGTGAGCTCGTCGTTGAGCGCGCGGCTCAATGCATTGACGGGCGGGTTGTCCATCGTGACCAGGGCCACGTGACCGTGCGCTTCGATGCGCAGCGTTGTGAAGTTGCTCATGGTGTGTTCGACCAATCGGAGAGATTGCTAGTGTAGAACCGCCATGCTCGCCGCCTCGAATCGCCGCAACGCCTCGATACGCCGCTCGCGAATCTTGCGCGCCCACGCGGGATCGCCGAGCACTGCACGGCCGACCGCGACCAGGTCCACCTCGCCGCGCGCCACCATCTCGGCCACTGGTTCGATGGGCTGCACCGACGAGTCCTTGCCACGGAACGCCGAGGCCATGTCGCCGTCGAGACCTACCGAGCCGACGGTGATCACGGTCTTGCCGGTGAGCTTCTTCGCCCAGCCGGCGAGGTTCAGGGGCGAACCTTCGAACGCGGGCTCCCAGTAGCGGCGCGTGGAGCAGTGGAAGATGTCCACGCCGGCATCGGCGAGCGGCCGCAGGAAGGCCTCGAACTCGGCGGGAGTCTGCGCGAGCTTCGCGGTGTAGTCCTGCGCCTTCCACTGCGAGATGCGAAGCGAGATGGGAAAGCGGGGCGAGGTGGCACGCCGGATCGCGCGGACGATGTCCACCGCGAACCGCCCGCGTCCATCCATGTCGCCGCCGTAATCGTCGGTGCGCTGGTTGGTGGTGGCCCAGAAGAACTGGTCGATGAGATAGCCGTGCGCGCCATGGATCTCGACGCCGTCGAAGCCGAGGCGCATCGCGTCGCGCGCGGCGCTTGCGAACGCGTCGATCACGTGCGCGATCTCGGCCATCGTCATCGGGTCGCCGTAGCGCACGTCCGCCTTGCGCAGGCCCGACGGGCTGATCGACGGATGATCAGGATTGGGCGAGTCGGCGGGCTTGCGCTGGCTGCCGACGTGCCAGAGCTGCGGGAAGATGCGCCCGCCCGCCGCATGCACCTCCTCGAGCACGCGGCGCCATCCTGCGAGCGCGTCGTCGCCGTGAAACCGCGGCACGTTGACGTCGTTGGCCGACGCCGGATGATCGATCACCGTGCCTTCGGTGATGATGAGACCGACGTCGTTCTCCGCGCGGCGGCGGTAGTACGCGGCCACCTCGGCGGTCGGCACGCCGCCCGGCGAGCGGCTGCGCGTCATCGGCGCCATCACGATGCGGTTCGCAAGGCGAAGGTCGTGCAGCGTGAACGGCGTGAACAACGATGCCGTCGGGGACTCGGTGATCGCGCTGTCGCTCAACACTTACTCCGGCTGGACGCCCGCATCCTTGACCTTGCGGCCCCAGATGTCGTAGCTGCGCTTCACGAGCGCAGTCATGGTGGCGCTGTCCATCGGCACCACCTCGGCGCCCGCGTCCATGATGCGCTTGCGCACTTCCGGTTTCGCGAGCACCTGCTGGAGCGTCGTCGACAGCGTGTCGACGACGTCCTTGGGCATGTTGGCAGGGCCGAACAGTCCCGCGAAGGCCGAGAGGTCGAAGTCGGGCAGCTTGAGCGTTTCCTCGATGGTCGGAAGATCCGGGGCAAGCGAGGTGCGCTTGCTCATCGTCACTGCCAAGGGGCGCAACCGTCCCGATTGCAGGTGGGGCTGGGCGGCCGCGAGGTCGACGACGAGGAACTGCACGCGCCCACCCATCACGTCCACCATCGCGTCGGGACTGCTCTTGTACGAGACGCCCGTCGCCTCGAGCTTGAGGAGGTTGTTGAGCGCTTCGACGGGCACGCGCACCGCGGTCGTGCCATAGGCGAAGTTGACCTTGCCCTTGTTCTCGCGCGCGTACGTCACGAGCTCCTGCGGCGTCTTGACGGGCAGCTTCGCATCGACCGCGAGGATCCACGGATAGTTGCCCACGCCACCGATCGTCGTGAAGTCGGTGAGCGGGTTGTAGGTCATCGTCTTGAAGACGTGCGGATTGACGACCATCGGCGAGCTTGGGCTGAAGAACAGCGTGTAGCCGTCGGGCGGCGACTTGGCCACGGCCGCGGCGGCGATCATCGACGATGCGCCTGGCCGGTTCTCCACGACGAAGGGCTGCTTCAGCACCGCGCCCATTTCATCGGCGACGATGCGCGCGAGGATGTCGGTGCCGCTGCCGGGCGCGAAGCCCACCAGCACCTTCACCGGCCGGGTCGGAAACGCTTGCTGCGCGAGCGCCGGCGCGGCCAGGGTCGCGAACGCGGCAAGCGTTGCCGCCATCGCACCGAGCGCGAGACCATTCCTACGCATGATTTTTCTCTCCTTGGATTGAATCGGGACGCGTATTCGTGTCGAGGCCCGACGTCGTCACGTGAGCCTCGGCAAGGCTCGCGATCTCGTTGCCGCGATAACCCAGCTCCCCGAGGATCTCGGCCGTATGCTCGCCGAGCTTCGGTGCGGGACGGCGGAAGGGAAGACTTCGTCCGTCGACAAGCCAGGGCAGGCGGACGAGATCGGCATCGCCGTTACGCATGAACGTGCCGCGCTCCGCCGCGATCTCGCCGGCCACGGCCTCCTCGAGTCCCGACACGCGCGCGGCCGGCACGCGTGCCTTGGCGAGGCGGTCGAGCCAGTCCGCGACGTCGCGCGTCGCGAGGATCGCATTGAGCTCGGACTCGAGCGCTTTCACGTTGGACACGCGGGCGCTGTTGCTGGCAAAGCGCGGATCGTCGGCGAGACCCGGGGCCTCGAGCGCTGCGAGTAGCGCACGCCACAGTCGCTCGCTGGCGGCGGCGATGAGCAGGTCGCCGTCACGGGCGCGAAAGCATTGGTATGGCGCCGCGATCGTGTTGCCCGATCCGTTCTTACGCGGACGCTCGCCGGTGGCCCGCGCGTGCATCGCCTGGTGCGGCACCATGCTGAACGCGGTGTCCACGAGCGCGGTGTGCATGCTCGACACCGTCTGCCCCTTGGCGCGCGCGAGCAGCGCCGCGAGGATGCCCATCGCGATCCACTGCCCGCTCGCCAGATCGATGATCGGCGGCGCGCACCGCACGGGAGGCGCGCCCTCGTGGCCGGTCATGGCCATGATGCCGGAGTACGCCTGGATGAGCGGGTCGTAGCCAGGCATCGCCGCACCCATGGGTCCGTCGCCGAATGCGCTGAGCTCGTAGTAGAGCAGATCGGGATTGCGCGCGAGTGCGGCCTCCTTTCCGATCCCGAGCCGCTCCGCGACGCCGGGCCGCATGCTGTGCAGCATCACCTGCGAGGTCTCGATGAGGCGCAACGCGACGTCCACGCCTTCGCGCTGCTTGAGATCGAGCACCATGCCACGCTTGCCGGCGGACATGTGACGATGCGTCGCGCTCTCGCCGTGCACGACGGGCGGCCATTGCCGCGCATCGTCGCCCGCGGGCGATTCGACCTTGATCACGTCGGCGCCGAGTTGCGCGAGGATCATCGCGGCGAACGGTCCCGCCATGTTGGAGGAGAAGTCCGCGACGCGCACGCCCGACAAAGGGGTCATCGGTGCGTCAACTGCCACGGGCCGCCTCCGCAGGCGTCGCGGGTCTTACGAGCACACCCGATGTAACGAGCCTGTCGATCTCCGTGCGATCGAGGCCGATCCCCAGCAGGAGGTCGTCGGTGTCGGCACCGACGATCGGCGGGGGAGACTGGATCGTCACCGGCGTTACGCTGAAGTCGACCGGCGTTGCCACGCCCGTGCATTCGCCGACCGGGGCTGCCGCACTCTGTCCGGGAACCTTGACGAACGCGCCGGCCGCGATCGACTGCGGATCGGCCACCACTTCGTCGACCGAGAGCACCGGCGCCCACCACACGTCGTGCTCGCGAAACACGGCGGCCCATTCGTCGCGCGTTTTCGTAGCGGTCACCTGCTCGAACGCCTCCACCAGCGACTGCGCATTGCGCCGGCGATCTCGCGGCGTCCTGTAGCGCTCGTCGCCTTCGAGCGCTTGCAGGCCGAAGGCCTTGAGCACTTTCGGCCAATGACGTTCCGACTCCGTGCCCACCAGCCAGAACCACTTGCCCTCGGAGCCCTGGTAGAGATTGAACAACGGGTTGCGCGGTTTCGTGCGAGGGGAGGGCGAAGCGACGCGGCCGAGACCGACGCGCGTCGAGACGTCCATGCCGATGCTGTAGATGCCCGCGCGCAGCAGCGACGTGCCCACGAGCTGCCCGCGCCCGGTCTGGCTGCGGTTGTACAGCGCGCCCATGATGCCGGCCACGAGCGTCACCGCCGAGACGTTGTCGCCCATGCCGCCAGGCAGCACCGCGGGGGGCATGCCCGTCGGTGTGGCACGTTCCGCGACACCCGTGCGGCCCTGGAACGCGGAGTGGTCGTAGCCCGGTGCGTCGCGGTCCGGGCCTTCGAGTCCGTACGCAGTCAGGCTCGCGTACACGAGACGCGGATACCGCGCGAGCAGCGTTGCGTGATCGAGATGCACGCGCTCCAGGAACTGCGGCCGCATGTTGGTGACGAACACGTCGGCGCTTGCGACCAGCTTGTCCACGACCTGCTGGCCTTCGGCAGTGTTGATGTCGAGCGCGAGGCTCTTCTTGCCGCGGTTGTAGAGATCGAACGGCGGGCAGCGCTCTTCCTTCGTGCCCGAGATCACGCCGAAGAAGCGTCGCATCGGGTCGCCGGTGGGCTCCTCGATCTTCACCACTTCCGCGCCCCAGTCGGCGAGGATGCCGCCCGCAGCGGGGCCTGCGACCCACATCGCGAGCTCGACCACGCGCACGCCCGACAGGAGCCTGGCAGGTTCGCTCACTTGCGCGCCCTTCCGCGAAAGACCGGCGTGCGCTTCTCGAGGAACGCACGCGCCCCTTCTTTCGCATCGTCGGTGGCGGAATTCTCCTTCGTGCATTGCGTCTCGATGGCGAACGCCTCGTCGAGCGGGCGCCCGTTGGAACGCACGATCACTTCCTTCATCTTCTCGAGTGCGACGGGTGCGCCGAGCGCCACGCGGCGCGCGAGATCGAGCGCGGTGGAAAGCACCTGGTCCGGCGGGACCACGCGATTGACGAGTCCCATCTCGAGCGCACGCTGCGCTGTGATCGGCTCGGCGAGGAGCAGGAGCTCCATCGCGTGCGCCCACGAGATCTGCCGCGCCATGCGCGACGCCGAGCCCCCGCTTGCGATGAGCCCGAGGCGCACTTCGGTGATGCCGAGCTTGGCCTCGCTCGACATCACGCGCAGGTCGGTCGCCATGACGAACTCGGCGCCGCCCGCGACCGCGTGCCCGTTGATGGCCGCAATGATCGGCTTGTAGAAGTTCGCGTGCCGGAGCATGCCCGCGTTGAACTGCTTCAAGTCGGCGGCGAAGCGCTCCTCCCATTCGCCTTCGGGGGGACGCGTGCGCATCATCAGCGGGATGAGGCTGCCCAGGTCGCCCCCGGAGGAGAACGCCTTGTCGCCTGCACCCGTGACCACGATGACGCGCACGTCGTCGTCCTGCGCCACCTCGCGCCAGAATTGCGCGAGGCGCACCATCATCTCCGGGGAGAAGGCGTTGCGTTTCTCGGGACGGTTGAAGGTGACGATCGCGATGTTGTCGCGTCGTTCGACGAGGAGATGGGACATGGACGACACCCTTAATATCCTAAAAATCCTATAATGGACATATAAGGATCGTCAAGTAGACTCGCCGCCCATGAATCCAGCCTCGTCACCGCTCCCGCCCCGCGGCGACGGCGTTCCGCTCTACGTGCGCATGGCCGCGTCGCTGCGCGGCCGCATCACGCAGGGGGAGTGGCCCGTGGGCGGGCGGATTCCCGCATTCGAGGAACTGGCTGCGACGTACGGCGTGGCCATGAACACGGTTCGCAAGGCCATCGAGCTGCTCGTCAACGAGGGGTTGCTGTCGTCCGGACGCGGCCGCGGCACCACGGTCCAGTCGAGCGAGGCGAGGCTGCTCGAAGGCGCACTCGCGCAGGAGATGTACAACCCGCTGTCGGACGGGCGCGACGTCGAGATCGAGATTCTTCGCTTCGATCGCGACGTCGTTCCGCCTCCCGCACTCATGAAGTCGTATCGCGCGGCGGGCTCGTACGTGCGGATCGTCAAGACGCATTCGGTGCGGGGAACGACCTACGGCTACCTCGACATCTACGTCGAGACGCGCGCCTTCGACCGCTTTCCGCCGGATGCGATGCGCCGCGCGAAGCTCACGCGCCTGCTGCGCGATTACGGTGGAAGCGACGTCCAGTTCACGCGCCAGCAGCTCACGATCGCGTATGCCGACGACGGGCTCGCTTCGCTGCTGCGTTGCGCGCCCGCGAGCGCTCTCGTGCGCATCAGGCGCTGGAAGATCGCCGCCGAGGAGCGGCTCGCGCTCGTCGGCGAGATCTTCTACCGCGGCGACACGTTCATCTGGGACTCCACGGAGAGCGAGCGCGACGAGCACTCGATCGTGCCCGACCCGGTGCCGGACGACAGCGTCGAGCGTTGACCGCGTGGTCCCGGTCTCGAAGGACCTGAGCGGCACCTACTCCTTCGACGCCTCTCCTGCAGGTATCGCCTGTTTGACCGGCGGGAAGCCGGCGACCGCGCCGCTTCCGGCGGTGGTCACCGAAGCCGTCGACGAGTACTTGCTGAAGTTGCCCGCCGCATCGATCGCCCGCACGCGGTACCGGTAGGTGGTGCCTGCAGCGAGTCCCGCGTCCGCGTACGACGTCCCGCTCGGAGCGGCGATGGCCACGAAGTACCGGCAGTGGCGCCCACGGCAGCGTTCGAGCCTGTATCCCGTGACGCCGAC
>CAZIZD010000122.1:0-11476 GCA_964543615.1 uncultured Alcaligenaceae bacterium
GTCGACGGGCTTCTGGAGGAAGTCGTAGGCGCCCCGCTTGATCGTGCGCACGGCCATCGGGATGTCGCCATGGCCCGTGAGAAAGAGGATGGGCAGCGTGTTGTTATGCCCGACCAGCCATTCCTGGAGCTCGATCCCGCTCATGCCCGGCATGCGCATGTCGAGCACGGCACAGCCCACCTTGGCATCGCCGCGGCGATCGATGAACTCCTGCGCGGACGCGAACGTCTCGACGTTGCGCCCGGCAGCGCGCAGCATCATCGACAGCGAGTCGCGGACAGCCTCGTCGTCGTCGACGATGAAAATGGTGGGTTCTCGGTTCATGGGGACCTCGCTGGAAGTGTGAAATGGAAAGCCGTACCGCCGCCGGCTCGATTATCGTGCCAAAGACGGCCGCCGTGCATCTCGACAACGGAGCGGCAGATGGACAAACCCAGCCCTAACCCTCGCTCCTTGGTGGTGAAGAACGGCGTGAACAGGCGCGACGCGTTCTCGGGTGCGATGCCCGCGCCCCGATCGACGACCGAGATCCGCACGCCTCCGCGTGCTTCGGTCTCGGTCGCTACGGTAAGTTCCCTCGCCGCCTCCGGCGTGGCGCGCATGGCGTCGAGTGCATTGTTGACGAGATTGAGGAGCACCTGCTCGACCAGGATGGTGTCGGCCGGCACCACCGGCAGGTCCGGCGCGAGCGCCAGCGACAGCCGCACACGGTCCCGGTCCATCTCGTCGTGCACCCACGCGAGCACCTTATGCACCATCGCGTTGAGATCGCACGGAGCGAGCGTAGGCGCGCGCTTGCGTGTGAGCTCGCGGATGCGCCGTAGGATCTCGCCCGCGCGCACCGCTTGCCCGCGGCACTTCTCCATCGCCTCCGCGAGCTGCGCGAGATCGGTTTCGCCGCTGTCGAGAAGGCGCAGGCACGCCGACGTGTAGCCGACGATCGCCACCAGCGGCTGGTTGAGCTCGTGTGCGAGCGTGGTGCCGGCCTCGGCGAGGTTGACGAGGCGCGCGGTGTGGTGCAGAGCCGCCTGGTTCTCGCGCGCGAGCGCGGCCGCGCCCTTCTGCTCGCTGATGTCGGTGAGCACCGTCAGACGCACGCGGCGGCCGTCTGTCCAGTTGATCGCACCCGCCTGCGCGAGATACCAGCGCCCGTCGATGGCATCGCGCACCTCGGATCCCGCGAACGGCAGGTGCGCCGGGGTCTCGGACAGTCCGGTCGTGCCCGTCACCGCCACCGGGAAGCGGGCCGCGATGTCGGCGGACCCCGGAGGTGACGATCGTCCGAGCATGCGGCCGAGCCAGTCGTTGGCGAACAGCACGCCGTCGTCGTCGCTCACGAACACCGCCGCATGCAGGCCGTTCAGCACCCGGACGAACCGGTCGTCCGAACGCGCGAGCGCCACGCGCAGGCGCGTCAACAGCTCCGCGAATATGAGCAACGTTACCCCGAGCGCCACGCAATCCCACAGGAAATAGGGATCGCTGCCGGGGTGGATCTGCGCCTGGTACGCCATGCCCCATACGCCGACGCACACGAGGCTCGTGATCGCGCCCCAGGCCCGTCCGCGGGTCCAGGTGGCCAGCGCAACGGGCATCACGTAGAGGATCGAGATTCGGGCGACGGTCAGGTAGTCGAGAACGCCGACCACCAGCGCAAGCAGCAGCGACAGGGCGATCGCGTGTCCGGGGTGTGCCGCGAGCGCGGCGGACTGGCGGGCGAACCACAGGTCGAGCCGCGGCGCGAGTTCGGGACCGCCCGTTGCCGGACGCCCGTCCATCGCCGGCGTAGTGCGCGGAGGAGAAGCCACGGGTCGAGGATACCTCCGCTCGAAGGCCCGCGCTCTCGATGGCTGCAACTTCTCCTGCTATGCGAAGCGCTTGCGGATCGCCGCGGTGATCGACTGGCGAACGGTGAAGAAGTCCCTCCACGGGTCGTCCGCGAGGGAGGCGAGCCGCTCGCGAGCGTTGCGAAGGTTGAAGTGATCTTCGCGCACGTCACGGTCGAGCTCGCTCCAGTGGATCGGCATCGCAACCGGAGCATTCGCTCGCGATCGCACGGCGTACGGTGCGACCGCCGTCGCGCCTTCCGCGTTGCGAAAGAAGTCGATCAGGATCTTGCCCTTGCGCTTGGCCTTGGTGATGGTCGCGACGAAGCGATCCGGGAACGTGCGCACCATGAGCTCGGCAACCGAGCGCGTAAAGGCCTTCGCGTCGTTCCACGGCAGCGTGGCGCGGATCGGCAGCACCACGTGCAGGCCCTTGCCGCCCGTCGTCTTGAGAAAGGACCGGAGCCCCACCTCGTCGAGCAGCGTGCGCAGGAGCGTCACCGCCGTGACGAGCTCGTTCCACGGCACCTCGGGATCGGGATCGAAATCGAAGACGAGGCGGTCGGGCCGATCGAGGCGCGGCTGCCGCGATCCCCACGGATGCATCTCGATCACGCCCCACTGCACGAGTGCCGCGAGGGCCGCGGGCGTATTCGCGCCCATGTAGGTCGCGGACTTGCCGCCGCTCCCGGGCACCGCGATGCGTGCGACCGCCGCGTTCACGGCACGGTCCGCGTTCTTCTGGTAGAAGCACTGCCCCTGCCAGCCGTCCGGACAGCGCACGAGGCTCAACGGCCGGCTCTCGATGTGCGGCAGCAGCCGCTCCGCGATGTCGACGTAGTACTGCGCAAGATCGCCTTTGGTGATGCCCGCTTCCGGAAAGTAGAGCTTGCCCGGATGGGAAATCGCGATGCCCGCCAGTTGCAGCCGGTCGTCCGCGTGATCCTTCGCGGCGCGCGCCCTGGGCGGCTTGGCCCTCGGCGCGGCAGGTGTTTCGTCTTCGGGACGTTCGCGCACCACTTCCTCGGCTTTCTTGTCGGGCCGCATTCCCTGGAACGACGGATGACGCAGCGCGCCGTCGCGGCTCCATTCGGTGAAGGCGACCTCGGCGACGAGCTCGGGACGCAGCCAGTGCGCGCCCTTGGCCTCGTAACCCCTCGGCGGATCGGCGAACGCGGGTTGCGCGACTTCGCGCGCAAGGAGATCGGGCGTGAGCCTTGCAAGCGTCGCTTCGTCGAACCCCGTGCCCACCTTGCCCGCGTAGCGGAGCTTGCCTTCGTCGTAATACCCGAGGAGCAGCGCGCCGAACCCTTTCCGCGATCCGCGCGGATCGGTGAAACCGCCGATCACCATCTCCTGACGCCGAATGCACTTGATCTTCTGCCAGTCCCGCGTGCGCAGGCCACTCGCGTAGGTCGAGTCCGCGCGCTTCGCGATCATCCCTTCGAGCCCGAGCTTGCACGCCTGCGAGAAGAAGCCGCTTCCGCCGCCGCGCGCTTCGGGTCCAGCGTGGACCACGCCTTGCGCCTGCGCCAGCAGCGCACTCAGGATCTTCTTGCGCTCCACGAGGGGCACGCCACGCAGGTCGTGGCCGTCCTGATGCATCACGTCGAACGCGAAGAAGGCGAGCCCCTTCACGTCCCCTCCGCCCAGAGCGTTTTGCAGGCCCTGGAAGCTCGACTTGCCGGAGGCATCGAGCACGACGACCTCGCCGTCGATCCATGCGTCCTTCACGGGCAGCAAGGCCAGGTCGTGCGCGACCCGTGGAAACGACGTGGTCCAGTCCTTGGCATTGCGCGAGAAGAGCCGGCACTTGCCGCGCTCGATGCGAGCGACGAGCCTATAGCCGTCGTACTTGATCTCGTGGATCCAGTCGTCGCCCGCGGGCGGCTCGCTCTCCAGAGTCGTGAGCATCGGCGCTACATAGTCGGGGAGCGGCGCCTTGCGCGCACCCGGCGGAATGCTCGCGCGCGCGGCTCGCGACCGCGACGTCGCCGTCACCGCTCCTGCGCGCACGTTCTCCGCCACCGACTTGTCGGATCGCCACACGCGTTCCCCTGCATGCGCGATGTCGTCGAGATTGCGCCCGCTTGCAACGCTGGCCGGTGCGGCCTCGACGATGGAAGCTCCGCCGGTAACGGCGTGCCCGTCGCGCTCCTTCATGAGGAGCCACGTCCGGTCGCCGCCGCCATCGCCGTTGCGGCCGCGCGTGCGCACGAGAATGAAGCCCCCCTTCAACTTGTCGCCCGCGAGCTCGAACTTGAGGCGGCCCTTCTTCATCCCCTCGTGGGGATCGCCGTGCGGCGTCCATGTGCCGCGATCCCACAGCATCACCGTGCCGCCGCCGTACTGCCCCTTGGGGATGATGCCCTCGAAGCCGCCGTACTCGACCGGATGATCCTCCGTCTGCATCGCGAGCCGCTTGTCGGCGGGATCGAGGCTCGGCCCCTTCGGCACGGCCCAGCTGAGGAGCACGCCGTCGAGCTCGAGGCGGAAGTCGTAGTGAAGATGGCTTGCCGCGTGCTTCTGCACGACGAACGACCAGCCACGCTTGCTTCCCGCCTTGCCCCGCAACTTGCCTTCCGGCTCGGGCGTGACCTTGAAGTCGCGCTTGGCCCGGTAGCTGGTGAGCGCCATGTCGCAATCCGGACGTTATGCGCGCTTGCGCCTCGCGGACGCCGCCGCGCGCTTGACGGGTTGCTTGCGCGCCCCGCCCTTTTCGAGGCTCTGCTTCAGGAGCTCCGCGAGGTCGATCACCTTCGCGGATGCCTGGCCACCCTCGTCCTTCGACGGCTTGGTGATCTCGGTGGCCTGCCCCGCCTTCACCTTCTCCTCGATGCGCGCCATGAGGTCGTCGTGATACGTGTTCTTGTACTGCCCCGGATTCCAGTCCTCGGTCATGTCGTCGACCAGGCGCCTGGCAAGCTCCACTTCCTTCTGCGTGATGCCCGCGCTCTTCAAGCCTTCCGGCGGAAGCTCGATGCCGCCCGTGCCCTTGAGCTCGTCCTGGTAGCGAAGGGTATTGAATACGAGCGCCTTGCCATCGGGATAGACGACGCCGAGATGCGGCGTCGTGCGCAGCACGACCTCGGCGACCGCCACCCGCCCCGTTGCCTTGAGGGTCTCGCGCAGCAGCGCATAGACCTTGCCGCCGCGTTGCGCAGGCGCCAGGTAGTACGGCGTCTCGTAGTACTCGAGCGGGATCTCGCCGGCATCGACGAACGCACGGATGTCGATCGTCTGCGTCGCCTCCACGTTCGCCTGCTTGAAGTCCTCGTCGCTCAGCACGACGTACTCGTCCTTGCTGTACTCGTACCCCTTGACGATGTCGCCCCACGCGACTTCCTTGCCGTTCGCCTTGTTGTAGCGCTTGTAGCCGACCGGCGAAAGATCGCGCTTGTCGAGCATCGAGAAACTGAACCCCTTGCGGTCCTCGGCCGTGTACATCTCGACCGGCACGTTGACGAGACCGAAGGAGATGGCGCCTTTCCACAGTGCGCGCGGCATGTCAGTGCTCCGCGGTCACGGCCGAGGTTCGCACGGTGATGCACGCGATGCAGATGCCCGCGCTGTGGCCGTGGCGATCCACGATCTCCCCGCACTCCCAGCAAAGGGTGACGTGGGGCTCGCTCTTCTCGCGCATGCAGTACCCGCCCGCGCATTCGTCGCGCGCGCACTCGGTCAGGTCCAACGGGCAGAGGCGCATCCCGGGTCAGCCGCCGATGGTCTCGCCGCCCATCACCTGCAGGATGGTTCCGGTGATGTACGACGAGTCCGCATTCGATGCGAGGAACACGTACGCGGGCGCGAGCTCCTCAGGCTGCGCGGGACGCTTCATCGGACTGTCCTTGCCGAAGTTCGCCACCTTGTCCGCGCTCGCGCCGGCATCGGAAGGATTGAGCGGGGTCCAGACCGGACCGGGTGCCACGGCGTTGACTCGAATGCCCTGCTCGATGACGTTCTGCGCCAGCGCCTTGGTGAACGCGTTGAGCGCGCCCTTGGTCGCCGAGTAGTCGGGCAGCTTCTCCGAACCGAGAAGCCCCGTCTCCGAGCTCGTGATGAGGATGACGCCGCCGCGCCTCATCTTCGCGAGCGACGCGCGCGCGAGGCGGATGCACGCGTACACGTTGGTCTCGAAGGTCTTCGCCATCTCCTCGTCGGTCAGTGCCTCGAGTGTCTCCTTGCGCATCTGGTGCGCCGCGTTGGACACGAGGATGTCGATCTTGCCGAACCCGGTGACGGTGCGCTCGACGAGCGACTGGCAGAACGCGCCGTCGCGAAGGTCGCCCGGAATGAGCAGGCACTTGCGTCCTTCTGCCTCGATGGCGTCGCGCGTCTCCTCCGCGTCGCCGAGCTCCTCGGGCAGGAAGTTGATCGCCACGTCCGCCCCCTCGCGCGCGAAGAGCACGGCCACCGCGCGGCCGATGCCGGAGTCGCCGCCGGTCACGAGCGCCACCTTGTCCTCGAGCTTGTTGGCCGCCTTGTACGCGTCGGCCTGCCAGCGCGGACGCGGATCCAGCTCGGATTCGAGGCCCGGCGCTTCCTGGTGCTGACGCGGAAACGGCGGCTTCGGCTCCTGGTCGCCGAGCGGCGTGTCGAGGGATTGGGTAGCCATGGCAGGTCCTTTCGATTTAGTCTCCAACCGTACCGCGCGCGCGACCCGCCGGGCGCCCGGACGAACTCCGAACACGGCGTCGGACAAAGCCGCATGGAAGTCGAGCACGGCCCCTGGAACCCGGGGATCGCGTCGGAGATTCCCGACGCCCTGTTGCCCCTCGCGACGCTCTATCGCACCGAGCACGCGCGCACGCCGTTGCGCGACGTGCGCGAGATCGCCGACCTCACGGGACTTCCGCTGCGCGACATCGTCGCCTTCCGGCCCGAGCGGCTCGCGCTGCACGAGCTCCTCGTGCGCGTGACCGCGGACATTTCGGTGCCGGACGGAACGCGCATCGAGGACCTTGGCATCAGCTTCCGCAGCATCACGCGCACGATCCTCGATGGCGAGCTCTTGCCGCGCATGGACGAGATCCGCGACGCCTATGCCAAGGCGCGCGATGCGATCAACACCGTGATCGCCCGCGAGCTAGACCGGCTTTATGCCAAGCCAGCGGCGGAGCCGGAGCCCCGCGCCGGCTGGTTGTCGCGCCTCATGGGCTCGCGGCCGCCGGTCGCGGCGCCGGCCCCCGCACCGTCCGAGCGCGAACTCATCGCGGAATGGGAGTTGTGCGCACGCACCGCGCAGGGTGCCGAACGCGCGGCGCTGCTGGCGCTGACGCGCCTCGTGTCGTCGCTGTTCGTGCGTTACGAACGGGTGTGGGCGGACCGCGATCTCGTGGCGCGCGTGGCGTCCGACATCGCAGCCAACGATTGGGGCAGCACCGCGATCGGCACGGCCATCGAGCCGATGATCGCCGCGGCCGTCGCGCGGGAGGGGTTCCGCCTGCTGCAGCGGCAGGAGCGTCCCGTGGTGATGAACACCAAGGGTCCGTCGGCTGCAGGCAAGAGCACCATGCGCCCACTGCAGAAGCTGCTTGCGGGACGCATCGGCGTCGACTGGGCCGAGTTCGCGCTGATCAGCCCCGACATATGGCGCAAGCAGCTCCTCGATTACGGCAGCCTCGGCGAAGCGTACAAGTACGCAGGCGCGTTCACCGGAGACGAGCTCGCGATCATCGACCAGAAGCTCGACCGCTACATGGCGCGCAAGGCGCAGCGCGGCGAGATGTCGCACCTGCTCATCGACCGCTTCCGCTTCGACAGCTTCGCGCCCAACTCCGAGGAAGCAGGCAGCAACCTCCTCACCCGCTTCGGGCAGATCGTGTACCTCTTCTTCCTCGTCACGCCGCCCGCCGCACTGGTGGAGCGCGCGTGGAATCGCGGACTCGACGTCGGACGCTACAAGGCGGTGGACGACACGATCGCGCACGCGGTCGAGGCGTACTCCGGCATGCCCGAGCTCTTCTTCACGTGGATGCGGCGCAGCGACAAGCGCGTGCACTTCGAGTTCCTGGACAACACAGTGACGCGGGGCGCACCGCCGCGCACCGCGGCGTTCGGATGGAACGGCGTGATGAACGTGCTCGACGTCGAATGCCTCGTGAACATCGAGCGCTATCGACGCCTGAACGTCGACGCGCACGACCCGGCCTCGCTCTACCGCGATCCGCGCGAGCTCGAGACCGCGGCCAACGTGGGAATCCTGCGCCGCTGCCTCTCCGAGATCCGCGAGGTGCACTTCGCCGACCAGGCGAGCGGACGCATCTGGCTGAGCGTGCGCGGTGGGGCGATCGACTACGTCGACGCGCCGCCCGATGCGGCACGCGCCGTGCTGGACGTGGTGCTGCCGGGGCTGCCGTCTACGCGGTCGGGTGAGACGCGGTATCTCGACGCGGCGGAGAGCGTACACACCGTCGGCACATGGCGCACAGGATGATTCATCGACGGATCTGGTTGCCGTTACGCCGCCTGCCGCGGCGCCGCCCAGCGTACCTTCACGCTGCCCCGGAAGGCGGAGGAATCCGAGGTCAGAATTCGCATCAACGGACTGGTCGGTTTCGTCCGATAATGGAGGTTCGCCCGGGTGGTGAAACTGGTATCCACAGGGGACTTAAAATCCCCCGCCGCAAGGCATGCCGGTTCGAATCCGGCCCCGGGCACCAGTCATGCGAGGCCGGGTGGATACCCAGCCCCGACGCCTGCGCTCCTCTACCGCTTCATCCCCGGCATCATCCGCGTGAAGTCGCCCATCACCTTCTGCATCGACTCGAACGCGTTGCCGCCGGCGCCGACGACGCCCTGCATCGCCTCGATCACGTTCTGCGCGCCGCGCAGGTCGGGCATCATCGACATGGCGGCCTTGGCTTCCTTGACGCCCGGGACACCCGACATCTGCTCTTCCATCATCACCCAGAGGCGCTTCTGCATCTCGGAGATGAGGTCGAACATCTGTCCCCAGTAACGCATGGCGTGCTCCATTGCTTCCTGCGACGCCGTCTGGCTCGCCGCCATCATCTCGTCGGGCGTGCCGGCTTCCGCGGCGCGCCTGGCGGCTTTGCGCCCCATGGCGCGCGACTGCTCCTCGCCCTCGAACTGCAAACGGCGTAGCTTGCTCGTGTTCTCGATGGCGGCATTGATCACGTCGAGCGCGAGCTTGGCGTTGGTCCTGTATAGGTCGATCGCCTGCTCGGGCGTCATCATCCTGGTCATCTTCGAGAAGTCCATCCCGGCCATCGCCTGGGGATCGAACATCGGCGGGAACGGGGCTTCCTTGCGCGGCGCGCTCGTCGCGGTTTTCTTCGCGGCACGCTTCGCCGCGGGCTTGCGCGCGGTCTTCTTCGCTGCGGGTCGAGCGGTACGGGTCGCCATGGCACGCTCCTTCGAATGGTTGAGATGGCCCCCCAGTATGACGCCGTTTTGCGGACGACGGGTTGACCCGCGCCGTTGGCGTGCGGATCGGGGTACGTGCTAGCATTTTCGGTTTCCCCCGCGCGAGCAAACGAAGAGCGACCGATGAGCGAACTGAGGCAGCGTTTCGGCCGGCCCCTGCGGCTTGGCATCGTGGGCGGCGGTCCGGATTCCTGGATCGGCAAGATGCACCGCAACGCGGCCGAGCTCGATGGATGGTGGCGATGCGCCGCCGGCGTATTCTCGAGCGATCCGGCGCGCTCGCGCGCGGCAGGCGTTACGCTCGGGTTTGCCGCCGACCGCAGCTACGGCACGGTCGCGGACATGATTGCGGCGGAGGCAAAGCGCGAGGACGGCATCGACGCGGTCGCCATCATGACGCCCAACGACACGCACTACGCGGTGTCGGCGGCGGCGCTGGACGCTGGCCTCGACGTGATGTGCGACAAGCCGGTCACGCACGACGCGGCGCAGGCGCGCGACCTCGTCGCGCGCACCGCGAGCAAGGGCCGCGTCTTCGCGATCGCTCACGGCTACACGGGTTATCCGATGGTGCGCTATGCGCGCCACCTCGTTCAGGAAGGCCGCCTCGGCGCTTTGCGCCTCGTGCAGGTCGAGTACATCCAGAGCGGCATGGCCACGCGCCTGGAGGACGGCCCGCAGAACAACCGGCTCGGCTGGCTGCTCGACCCGGGCCGCAGCGGGCTCGCACTCGTGATGAGCGCCATCGGCTGCCATGCGCAGCATCTCGGCACGTTCGTCGCGGGGCGCCCGATCGGCCGCGTGATGGCGGACGTGGGCACCCTGCTCCCCGGACGCAAGGTCGTCGACTACGTGTCGGCGCTGATCGCGCTCGACGACGGCACGCGCGGGACGTTCACCGTGACGCAGGCGGCGGCGGGCGGCGAGAACGACATCCGGCTGCGCGTGTACGGCGAGAGGGGCATGCTCGAATGGTGGCACCGCGATCCGTCGTACCTGCGCATCGCGATGCAGGGCGAGCCCGTGCAGGTGGTGACGCGCGGGGACCTCTTCCTGCCGCCCGCGATCGTTGCTCTGAACCGGTCGCCACGTGGACATCCGGAAGGATTGCGCGAGGCGTTCGCCAATCTCTACGCCGAGATGGCGCAGGACCGCATGTCGCGCGCGCTGGGCGACGGGCCCCTGGCGCTGCCCTACCCGCGCATCGAGGAAGGCGCGCACACGATGGCGTTCATC
The DNA here is from genome assembly GCA_964543615.1 of uncultured Alcaligenaceae bacterium. Classification (GTDB taxonomy): domain Bacteria; phylum Pseudomonadota; class Gammaproteobacteria; order Burkholderiales; family Casimicrobiaceae; genus VBCG01. The sequence continues at coordinate 10,452 of CAZIZD010000122.1, forward strand.
GAGGCGTGCCTGCGCTCGAGCGCCAACGGGCGCTGGGAAGAATTGGCGCGGACCTAGGCGCGACCTAGTCTGCGGCGGCGTGCGCCACCGGCGCAGCCATCGGTCGCGCGACCGTCGACTTCGCACACGCAAGCAGCAAACCGGCCACGATGAGGTAGCTGGCCGCCACCGTGGGCGATTGCGCGATGCCGATCGCCTCGCCGTGCATGAACCCGAAGAACGTGAGCACCGAGCCCGCCAAGGCAAAGGCCGCGGCCTTGCGCATCGCGCCGTCGATGATGAACGCCGCGATCGCGCCAAGCACGAGGCCGCCGATGATCGCGCCCCCGCCCATGATGGCGAGGCCCTGGTAGAGCACCCCCACCTGCGCGAGCTTGTCGAGGCCGACCGCGGCCGCCGACGTCCCCGCCGCGCCGAGCGCATTGTCGATCATGAGCTTGCCCCATGCCGCAAGGTGCGGCGTGAGCGCGAGCACGACCGCGGGCGCGTGCGACTTGGGCGACTCCTGGAAGGCCTGCGCCCCGATCAGCATGCCGATGTAGAGCAGGATGGGCGAGATCGCGACGACGGGAATGAGCGACGACACCAGCGCGATGATCCCGAACCACGCAAGCACGATCACCATGAGGCCGGTCGCGGCCGAGTAACCGAGGCGCCCGCCCATCGACTTCCACCCCGGATGTCCGATGTAGACCGCGTTGATGAACGGATTGCCCATCAGGCATCCGACGAGGCTCACGACACCATCGGCGGTGAGGACGCGCGTCGTCGGGTAGCTGTCGCCCGCGGCCGCGGCGCTCTCGACGTTGTCCATCGCCTCGACGAGGTCGTAGATGCCGAAGGGAATGGCGGTGACGAGGATGATGCCCAGGAACTCGAAGCCGGCGAACACGTGGCCGAACGCGGGCAGCGGCAGCGAGAAGCCGAAGTTGGCGAGCGCCGCGGACACGTTGCCCACGCTCATGCCGCCCATCGACACGCCGAATGCCGTGGAGGCCCACGCGATGGCCGTGCCCGCGGCGATC
>CAZIZD010000123.1:0-9718 GCA_964543615.1 uncultured Alcaligenaceae bacterium
CAGGTCCTCGGTGGAGTACCGGCCCGCCACCACGGTGTCGATGACGCCGTAGGCGATCACCGCGAGCTGCGCGACGAGCACCGGCCACGCGAGGCGGTAGATGTCGGCGGCGTGCTTGCGTCTCACGATCGTGCGGAGGGAAGGGTGAGGGCGGAAAGGGCGCGGCCCGCGATGCGTATCCATCGGGGGCCGCAGCACCATTGTAGTCCGGGCGCATTGCGCCCATGCGTTGGCGGCCGCGTCGATCGTTTAAAATTCGCGCCATGAAGATCGCGACGTGGAACGTCAACGGCATCCGGGCGCGCGAGGCGCAGCTATGCGAGTGGATCGCGCGCGACCGCCCCGACGTCGTGTGCCTGCAGGAGATCAAGGCGCGGCCCGACCAGGTGCCGGAGAGCTGCAGGCTCGCCGACTACCATGTCTTCTGGCACGGCGCGGGCGGATACTCGGGCGTGTCGCTGCACATCCGGCGCGAGCTGCTCGACAATCCCGAGTTCGCGCATCCTTCGTTCGACATGGAGACGCGCATCGTCACCGCGTCGCTCGGCAACCTCGTGCTCGCATCGGTCTACGTGCCCAACGGCGGCAAGGACTACGCGGCCAAGATCGCCTTCCTGAATAGCCTGGTCGAGTGGACGTCCGAGCTTCGCGAGCAGGGCCGCGAGCTCGTGCTTTGCGGCGACATCAACATCGCGCGCGCCGACATCGACGTGCATCCCAAGGAGCGCAAGGCCGGCGTGATCGGCCAGCGGGAAGAGGAGCGAGCGCTGTTGGACGCCATCCTCGGCAACGGCCTCGTCGACGTTGCGCGCACGCTGCATCCCGACAATGACGCCATGTTCAGCTGGTGGCCGCCATGGCGCGAGATGCGCAAGCGCAACATAGGCTGGCGCATCGACTACATCCTCGCGTCGAAGGCGCTCGCGGAGCGCGCCACCGAGTGCCGCGTGCTGGCGGACGTCGGCACGAGCGATCACGCGCCCGTGATGCTGACCGCGCAGGACTGACCGGTTGGCCGCTACTTGGGCGCGGCGCTGCGCTGGCCGCTGATGCGCGTCTCGTGCGTGGCGTTGCGCAGCCAGCCGTCGAACTTGTCCCCGTCGAGCGTGCCCCTGATCGACCGCGACGTGCCGTCGGCGTCGGTGAAGAAGAAGGTGAGGGTGTTGCCCGAGAGCGTGGGTGACAGGAGGGGCTGCGACGTGCTTCCGATCGCAAGCTGGCCGCCGACGCGCTGGAAGGATTGCGTGATGTCGGCGGTGGCGATCCATTCGCCCCGCTGCTCCTGCAGCGTCCAGCGGCCCGCCGCGTTGGCCGGCACGATCCACAGGTACGCGTCGCGGAAGCTCTCGGCGATGACCTCGTCGGGCTCCCAGTCGCGCATCGTGAACTGATGCGAAACGATGCGCGTTCCCGGCTTCATCTTGAGGAGCGTCGGCCGCAAGCGAAAGTTGAGCTCCGGAAGCAGGTAGAGCGTGATCACCGTGGCATCCGTGAAGTTCTGCTCGAAGATGTCCCCCGTGATGATCTTCACCCGGTCGGCCACGCCGGACCGTTCCGCGTTGCGCCGGGCGAGTGCGGCCATTTCCGCGTTGTACTCGATGCCGACGGCGCGGGCCTTGAAGTCGCGCGCCGCCGCGATGGGGATCTTTCCGTCGCCCGCACCGAGGTCGTACACGAGATCCTTGTCCGTTACCTTGGCGGCCTGAAGCATGCGCGTCACGAGCGCATCGGGCGTCGGCACCCAGACCACGTCCTTGCCCGCCTGGCCCGAGCGCGGGCGGTAGAAGTCGTCTCCATGCTCGGAGGGAACGAGGGTGGGCGTCTGCGCCCAGGCCGGGAGGCCTGCAAGGATGAGCGCGAGTGCGGCAAGCGGACGGGTCATGTCGGCACCTCCATGGCCGCTAGTTTAAGGCCCGCCTCCGCCGGCACACGCTGTCACCACGAGGCCCACGGACAGCCTCCGCCTTGCGGGCGTGGATCTCGCACCGCCCTCGATGACGGTCCGGTGGATACATCCGTCGAACTTTCGTTCGATAATGGCGCGATGGACATGCCGACCCGCCTCGCCTTCGTCGACGTCGAGACCGACGGGCTCAGTCCGCGCGACAACCGCATCGCGGAGATCGGCGTGGTGACCGTCGACGGCGCTCGCATCGAGCGCTGGACCACGTTCGTGCGCGGCGGGTGCAGTGTGCGCCTCGATCATGCGGAACGGACATCGCTGCCGGCGTTTGCCGACGTCGCGAATGAGCTCGCACAGCGTCTCGCGGGCCGGCTGTTCGTCGCGCACAACGCACGCTTCGATCATGCGTTCCTGTCAGCCGAGTTCGACCGCGCCGGCATCGTCTTCGAAGCGCCCGTGGTGTGCACCGTCATGCTGTCGCGCAGGCTCCGGCCGCATCTTGCGCATCACGACCTCGATTCGGTCGCCGCGCACCGCGCATTGCGCGTGGAGGAGCGGCATCGCGCGCTGCCCGATGCGGATCTGCTGCATCGATGGTGGCAGGACCTGCGCGGCGAGTTCGACGACGGCACGATCGGCTCCGCCGTCGATGCGCTGCTGGCGGGGCCTGTCCTGCCCGCGGACCTCGATCCGGCGCTCGTCGAGTCGCTCCCCGCGGCACCGGGGGCCTATCTCATGCGCGATCGCGGTGGCCGGCTGCTCGCGATCGGGTCCGCGCACAACCTGCGCGGGCACGTGATCGACTACTTTCGAGTCGACCGCGCGTCTTTGCGTGCGCTCGAATGGGCGCACATGGTGTCGGACATCGCGTACCGGCGCACGCGCGGCATGATCGGCGCCAGGCTTCACGCTGCGGCGCTGATGCGCGCCCATTGGCCCGGGCGCGCCCCGCCCGAGTTGACGTGGCGGCTGTCGCCCGACTCGGTGCCGTGCATCGACGTGATACCCATCGACGCGTGCCACGCACCGGATCATCGCGAGTCGTTCGGCCTCTATGCATCCGAGCGCAAGGCGCGCAACGCGCTGCATCGCCTGGCCTCGCGGCGCGGCCTGTGCCACGCGATGCTGGGCCTTGAATCGGAATGCGCGGCGTGCGAGGGCGCGGGCTGCGGAACGCCGCTCGCGCGCAAGCGTCATCTGCTGCGCGCGTTCGACGCGGTCAGGCCCTATCGCATCGACGCGTGGCCGTTCACGGGGGCGATCGGAATCCGCGAGCGCGGCGAGATGCACGTCGTCGACGGCTGGCAGTTCCTCGGCACCGCGCGCGACGAGGGTGAAGCGCGCGAGCTGTTGCAGACGCGACGCGCGGGCTTCGACAAGCGGATGTACAAGGTGTTGCGCAGCGAGCTCGCGCGCCTCGCGCCCCGGAAGATCGTCGAACTTCGCGAAGGTGTCGGCGCGTCTCCCGCTTCCTGCGAGGACAGGGTAGATTCACGTCCGTGCCAGTCCACCGCCTGATCCGCAAGAGCGCAACGCTGTCGCGTTATCTCGGCGCCGCCTATGGCGCACTTGCGCTGCTCGCGGCGGTCGCGTGGCTGCTGCCGCGAATGAGCGCAGCGGCAGTCTGCGCCGCCATCCTCGTCCTTGCGGTCCTGCCGATGGCGGGACTGTGGCACCGGGGCGCCATGCGCCGGCTCGAGCGCCTGCATCAGTTCGCGCCCGAGCGATGGCTCGGCCGTTGGTCCGCGCGGCGCGTCTTCGGCCAGCTGACCGGTGCGCTCGTGGCCATCGCGCTCGCGGCCGCGGTCGTGCTGCAGAGTCCCTTATTCGGGATGCTGGAGTGGGGACTGCTTGCCGCCGCGCCGCTGCTGTTCTTCACGTTGCGCCGCGTCGCATCGCAGCGGGCCGGTCCGCTCTTCTCGCGCGACGTCTATGCGGACAGCGGCGCGACGCGTGTTGCCCGGTGGCTGACGGTCCTTGCGCTTCTTGTGGCGTGGCTCGTGGGCCGCTACGTGGCCGCAGCGGAGGCCGCAGGCCCTCTTGCGGACGCCGTGTACGCATTGCAGTCGAAGTGGCCGGACGTTGCATCGGCCACGGTGCGCTGGGCCGTCGATGCCGGCGCATGGAGCCAGGCGGCGCTCGCGCATCTCGACGAGGCGGCTTCGGCCTCGTGGTGGCGCGCGGCGGTTGCACTCCTCGTCCTGCCGCTCACCGTGTTCGTGTACGCCGCGTGGTCGGCGGCGGGCGCGTCGCTCGACGCCGGGGAATGGCGGCGCATGCTGGGCGCCGCACTGACGGAGGCCGACGATCCGCCGGCCGTCGCGCGCGGGCGCCTCGTCGCCTACGGCGCGTGCACCGCCCTCGCGGCGGCGTTCGCAGCTCTCTTGTTCGTGCAGGGCGATGCGATGCTTGCGCGCCAGGAACGCTTCCTCGCGCTGGCCGCATTGGAGAAGTGCGAGCGCATCGGCGGCCGCGCGTACTCGCTCGGCACCCTCGCGAAGCTCGCGTCGTATGCCTCGGTGCTCGACGAGCGCATGGGCGCGCGTCGCGGCACGGCTTGCGAGCGCATTGCGGAGATCGGCCGCGTGGCCGAGCGCAACGTCGACGCCTACCTCGATTGGTACTTCAGTCTTGGTGGCGACTGGACGCGATTCGCGCTCGTGCTCTCGGGAGACGTCGAGTCACTGCTCGAAGCCAAGTTCAACAGGCTCGTGGCGGCCGATCCGAGGATCGTGGCGCTCATCGGTGAACTGCAGCTCGACCAGCTCTACCTGGCCGAAGTTGCGACGATGGGTCGCACCGGGATGTCCGACCTGCTCGAGCAGCAGCGGCTGGTGCTGGACGAGCGTCAATGCCGGGTGACGGCGGATGCTGGCAAGGGCATCGCCGCGCTGCGCCACTACGATGGCCTGCGCACGCGCATGGTCGCAAGTGCCGCCACCGGTGTGGTTGCCGGTGCATTCGCGGGCGGCCTCACCGCACGTGCGATGGAGCGCGCGAGCATGCAGGCCGCACGGCGCGTGCTCGGCAAGGCCGCCGCCAGGCGCGGTGCAGGTCGCGTGGCGTCAGCCGAAGCGGGCGCCGCTGCGGGTGCGGTAGCCGGCTCGCTGGTGCCGGGTGTGGGCACGGCGGCGGGATTCGTCGCAGGCGCGGCCGCGGGCATTGCGACCGATGTCGCCATGCTCGCGGTCGAGGAGAAACTCACGCGGCCCGACATGCGGCGCGACTTGCTTGCCGCAGTCGACGAATCGCTTGGAACGCTGCGGCAGGCGTTCGACTGCCCGGGCCGCTAGGGCTTCCCAGGCCTAGCGCAGATAGGCAAGCAGCGGCGAACCAGCGCGCCTCTGCTGGAGCATTTCCTCCACGCGTATCGCGACTTCTGGCTCGGGAACCTCGATCCAGCGCAACTCGCCGCTGGTGAGTGTCGCGATCGTCGCGCCGTCGCGATACACGATGCGATTGCCGGTGAGCGCCGGCACCTTCGCGCCAGGGAGCACGACGCCGGTGAGATTGAGCGGGTCGGCGCCGCTCACCGCGATGAGCTCGCCGCTGCCCGCCTGCCGCCGCGTTTCGCGCAGCGCCTTCACCGCCTCCGGCGTCGCGTACTGCTCGCCCGACACACCGCCGACGAAGCGCCCGCCACGGATGTCGCCGCGCGCCTCGAGCCTGCGCAGCACGTGGAGCATGTCGCGCCAAGGGGGCAGCCACGCGGCTTCGCGCTGGAGCATCTTCCAGAACACGACGCCGTATCGGCGCAGGAGCGCATGCACGATGGGCTCGACCACATCCGGATCGCCATCCTGCGAAGGCACCGGGCGGCGGCGCAGCGACCACCGCCCCGAGTCCTCGATGCCGAACAACGCACGGCGATGCGCGCGGCGCCCGAACGGCTTGCGCTTCTCCGACGGCGTGAGCAGCGCGCGCAGCCCCGAGAAGCTGTCCGACGTCACGAGTCCCGTCGCGACGAGCTCGCCCAGCGCCTCCTCGACTTCGGTGCGCAGCATGCGTGCCCCGTCGACGATCTCGTCGAAGAACGACGCGCCATGCTCGTCCAGAAAATCGGCGATGCGTTGCGCGCGCGCGCTCGTCGTCACAGGCTCGCCGGAAGGCCGCGCGAGACGATTCCACAATGAGGCGGTGCGTCGCGGCAGGAGCGCGATGGGCGACGTCCTGATCGGACCGCCGCCGCCCGCGCCGCCCGGCGGCGTGAGGCGCGTCCACACCGCGCGTCCGGAGAGGCACAGGTCGTCGAGCCAGGTGAAGTCATAGTCGTTCAAACGCGCAGGCAGGATCTCCGCCTCCCACGCGGCGGCGGGCGCTTCGAATCCCTGCAGCTGTGTGATGACCGCATCCAGCGCGTCGGGGCCTTCGCGCCGCTCCGCGGGCACGAGGTGCTGCCAGCGCAGCAGGAAGCGCATGAAGTCCTGCGTCGCGACGGGCTCGATCTCCTCGCGCAGGCGCTTGACCGTGTAACGATGGATGCGCGCGAGGAGGCCGCGCTCGCACCATTCGACGTCGCTCTTGCCCGGCGTGTAGCGGCCGCTCATCGCGATGCCTTGTCCCGCGAGCGCGGCAAGCGCCACCTCGACCTCGCCGGGCGCGACGCCGAGCGCGTCGGCGAGGCGCGTGGGTGTCACCGGCCCCGAGCCTTCGAGACGCGTGCGCACGAGGCTCGTGACGGCTTCGCTGCGCTCGACCGGCACGGCATACTCCGCGGGCGGATCGACCTGCGGCTTCATCGCGGCGGAGGGATGCACCGCGAGCGCACGGGGCAGCCGCTCGGCGGCCACCAGCCAGCGCAGCGCCGGGGTCACCGTGAGCCACGTCGCGCGCCTGTCCTTGATCAGCCGGTCCGCGAACTGTTGCCATCCGGCGCCGCGCGCGACCTCGTCGTCGAGCAGGAATCCCAATCCCATCAGCGCATCGTGCAGCTCGTCCGCGTTGTCCGCGACGGGCCAGGCCTCCTCGCACACGCGGTCGATGGCCCCAACGTCGAGCTTGCCCAGATCGGCGGCGGTCGCAGGATCGAGCCAACGCCGTGCGATGACCGCATGCGTGCGCCGCTCCTCGAGCGGCGCATCGTCGAGGAAGGCGTAAGGCTTGGCCGACAGGACCTCGAGCGCGAGCGGGGAGGGTGTCGGCATGTCGCGCGCGACCACCTCGATCGTCCCCGACTCTATGCCGCGCAGAACCGCGACCAGTCCGTCAAGGTCCATCGCGTCGTGAAAGCAGTCGTCGATCGTCTGCCGCACGAGCGGATGGTCGGGAATCTCACGGTCGCCGACGATGTTGTCCGCGCACGCCACCTGCTCGGGGAACACGCTCGCCATCAGGTCGTCGGCGCGCATCCGCTGCAGGGGCGCGGGCACCTTCGATCCGCCACGGAAGCGCGGAAGCGCGAGCGAGATGCTCGCGTTCCAGCGCCAGCGTGCGGTGAACATCGGCGCAGGCAGCATGGCCTGCGCGAGCACCTCACGCACGCTGTTGGAGTGGAGGTAGCGCGACACCGAGATGAGGTCGAAGCTGTGCGAGGTGGACAGCGACAGCACGATGGCGTCCTCGGTGGCGGCCGCCTGCAGCTCGAAGTTGAACTTGAGGCAGAACCGCTTGCGCAGGGCCAGGCCCCACGCGCGATTGATGCGGCTTCCATACGGCGAGTGGATGACGAGCTGCATGCCGCCGCTCTCGTCGAAGAAGCGCTCGATGACAATGGTCGTTCGCGTGGGCAGCGCATCGAGCGCCGCGCGTGCAGCGACGACGTAGTCGTGCAGCTGCGCGATTGCGGGCGGCGTCACGCCTGCCTGCTCGAGTGCCTCCACGTGTCCGGCCGCCACGTCCTCGCGCAGGCGCGAAACGGCGAACGAGAGCTCGTCGGTGCGCCCTGGCGCTTCGCCGAGCCAGAAGGGAATCGTGGGCGGTTGTCCCTGCGCATCCTCGACGCGCACGCGCCCGGCCTCGACGCGGCGGATCCGGTAGGAGGTGTTGCCGAGCTGGAAGATGTCCCCGGCCAGGCTCTCGATCGCGAAATCCTCGTTGATCGTGCCGACCTTCTGGCCCGCGGGCTCGAGCAGGACGTCGTAATCGGCGGTGTCGGGAATCGCCCCGCCGGAAGTGAGGGCCGTGATGCGCGCGCCCTTGCGCGCGCGCAGGATGCCGTTCACAGCGTCACGATGCAGATACGCCCCACGCTGCCCGCGGCTCGTATCGAAGCCGTCGGCGAGCATGCGCAGGATCTCGCCGAACACCTCGCGCGTGAGATCGCGATAGGGGTGCGCGCGCCTGTACAGGTCGAACAGCCCCTGCTCGCTCCACTCCTGCGCCGCGACTTCCGCCACGATCTGCTGCGCGAGCACGTCGAGCGGGGCGTGCGGAATGTGCAGGCGGTCGAGCTCGCCTCTCTGCACGGCATCGAGCAGCGCAGCGCATTCCACGAGCTCGTCGCGCGACAGCGGGAAGATCCGCGCCTTGGGCGTGCCGCCCACCTGGTGGCTCGCGCGCCCAGCGCGCTGCAGGAACGTCGCGATGGAGCGCGGCGATCCGATCTGCACGACCAGATCGACGTCGCCGATGTCGATGCCGAGCTCGAGCGAGGCGGTGGCGCAGAGCACCTTGAGCTCACCGTTCTTCAAGCGCTGCTCGGCCTTGTGGCGCAGCTCCTTGGCCATGCTGCCGTGATGCGACATCACGTGACCGGGGCCGAGGATGTCGGTCAGGTGACGCGCGGCGCGCTCGGCCATGCGGCGCGTGTTGACGAACACGAGCGTGGTGCGATGCAAGGCTGCGAGATCGGCGATGCGCTGGTAGACCTCGGTCCACACGTCGTGCGACATCACCGCTTCGAGGGGAGAGGAGGGGATCTCGATGGCGAGGTCCCGGTGACGGATGTGGCCCGCGTCGACGATGTGGCAGCCGCGCTGGTCCGTGCCGACGAGGAACTGCGCGATCTCCTCGATGGGCTTTTGCGTGGCCGACAATCCGATGCGCACCGGGCGCGTGCCGCACAACGCGTCGAGGCGCTCGAGCGAGAGCGCCAGATGGCTGCCGCGCTTGCTGCCCGCGATGGCGTGAATCTCGTCGACGATCACGGTACGCGTGGACGCGAGCATCGTGCGTCCCGACTCCGAGCCCAGCAGAACGTACAGGGACTCGGGCGTGGTCACGAGGATGTGCGGTGGCAGGCGGCGCATGCCTGCGCGGGCGGTCTGCGTCGTGTCGCCGGTGCGCACGAGCGTGCGGATCGGCGCGTCTGGAAGTTGCATCCCCTCGAGTTCCCCGCGGATGCCCGCGAGGGGCGCCGCGAGGTTGCGCTCGACGTCGTTGGACAGCGCCTTGAGCGGGGAGACGTACACCACCTGCGTGGCGTCGGCCAGCGTGCCCGCGACCGCTTGCCGCACGAGATCGTCGATGGCGGCCAGGAACGCTGCCAGCGTCTTGCCGGAGCCCGTCGGTGCGGCGACGAGGACGTTCTTGCCCGCCTGGATCGCGGGCCACGCGGCGCGCTGCGGAACCGTCGCATCCGGAAAGGCAGAGGCGAACCAGCGCTCGACGGCGGGATGAAACGAGTGCGAGGAGGACATCGAGGAACCTACGTCGGGGCGGCCACTGCAAAGCGTAGCACGATCGAACGATCGTTCGCCAGCTGCTGGCGTTTCCTTCGGAGGGACGCCTCTAGCCGCCTTCTCGCGGAAACTGCACCAGCCGCGCCGCCCGCCGCTCGTGCGCATCTCGCCGCGACAGCGCGCGCGCCTGTGCGGCGGTAAGGAGCGGGTAGTGGCGCAGGTCCGCGATGCGGTCGTGCACTTGCCAGCACGAATC
>CAZIZD010000123.1:9728-11471 GCA_964543615.1 uncultured Alcaligenaceae bacterium
CGGGATGGGTCACCCACAGCGCCGGATCGACGCGCCGCAGGTCGAGCGGACGCGAATAGGCGCGCAGAGTCTTATGCCCGCGGGCGTCGAAGAACTCGTGGAAGTACGACATCGCGAGCTCGCGCAGCGTGCGATACACCGGCTCGCGATATCGCAGCCATGCGCCGTTGCTCTTCGACAGCGCGCCCCAATAGCCGCGCCGGCGGAAAAGGGCGAGCACGTGCGGATTGTCGTGCGGCGCGCAGTCGAGATGCATGACGAGCGCGGGCTCGCCGTGAATCCATAACGCGCATGCTGCGACGAGCGCGCCCTCGATGCAATGCGCCGTGCGATGCAGCAGGACGTTGCGCACGGAGTGAACCGTCTCGCCGCCCGGCTCGTGGTTCGCCGGAATGGCGTTGAGAAAGGCCTGGATTCGCTCCGGCGTGCCGAGCCTCGCAAGTGTCGCGTATTCGCGCGCGGTCAGCCCGAGGCGAGGCGCCGCCATGAGCGCGTCATCGGCCGAGCTGCGCCCGGACCGCCCGCAACTCCGCTTCCAGCGATTCGATCCGTTCGAGGAAGCTCATCACGACGCTTACCCCGTGCGCGTCGAGCTCGAACTCGCGGCGCAGCCGCGAGGCCTTCCGCGCGACGAACATCCAGCGCGTCTCGAACGTCCACGCGGCGGCGTCGGGGTTGCGCGGCACGAGCGCGCCATATTGCACGAGCTCGCGCACCTCGGATTCGGAGAGGCCAGAGGCCATCACCATCTGCGTGAACGTGACCTCGGCCATGTCGTTCATGTCGTCGTTCGATGCCATCATCGCCCGGCCTCCTGCGCGAGCTTCGCGCGCGGATCGAAACTGCTGGCATCCGCGAGCTTCTGGTAGAGCGCTTTCGCCTCGTCGTCGACCACGGTAGGCACCTCGATGCGGACGATCGCGAACAGGTGACCGCTCGACGCGCCGCGCGTCATGCCGCGGCCGGACAGGCGCAATTGCTGTCCCGCGCGCGTGCCCGGAGGCACCTTGAGCGTGACCGAGCCGGCGGGTGTGGGCAGATCGACGCTGGTACCGAGCACGGCCTCCCACGGCGCGAGGGGGAGGTCGATGTAAAGATCGTTGCCCGACACGCGATACAGCGGATGATCCGCGACCTCGATGTCGAGATAGAGGTCGCCGTCCGGGCCGCCGTTCATGCCCTTGCCGCCCTTGCCGGGGACGCGGAGCTTCTCGTTGTTGGTGACCCCGCGCGGGATGCGCGTGCGCACGCGGTGCGGCACGCGGCGTACGCCGCCGTCGGGATCCCATTCGAGCGCCGACAGCGTAAGGTCGATCTCCGTGCCGTGGAAGGCCTGCTCGAACGTGATGCGCACGACGGCCTCGTAATCGCTGCCGGCCATCGGGCGGTTCGCGCGGTTCGGTTGCGCGCCGCCTCCGGCGCGCCCGCGCGCACCGGACAATCCCGCGAAGAGGTCGGACAGGTCGATGTCCTCGAAGCCACCCGCTCCGCCGCCCATGCCCTGACCGAAGTTCTGGCCCCCGAAGTGTTGAGCCCAATCTGGCGGGGGGCGGAACTCCTGGCCTTCGCGATGGGTGCCGAGCTGGTCGTAGGCCGCGCGCTTCTCGGGGTCCTTCAGTGTCTCGTACGCCGCGGAGACTTCCTTGAACTTCTCCTCGGCGTCCTTTTCCTTCGAGACGTCCGGATGGTACTTGCGCGCGAGCTTGCGGTACGCGGTCTTGATCTCGTCCGCGCCCGCGGTGC
>CAZIZD010000124.1:0-4513 GCA_964543615.1 uncultured Alcaligenaceae bacterium
CCGACCGCATGCCGTGGAACACCGTGTTCCTCGTCACCGCGCTGTTCCTGCTGCCGGGCCTCGTCATGACGCTCGTCGTGCGCGAGCCCGCGGCCACCGGCGCGGCGCCCAAGACGCTCGCAGATGCGGTGGTGCTGCCGTTCCGCGAGTTCATCGCGCGCTCGGGAATGCGCCACGCGTTGCTCATCCTGCTCTTCATCTTCCTCTACAAGCTCGGCGACAGCATGGCCACTGCGCTGGCGACTCCTTTCTATCTCGAGATGGGTTACAGCAAGACCGATATCGGCATCGTCGCCAAGAACGCCGGCCTGTGGGCGAGCGTTGCCGGCGGCATGCTCGGCGGGCTGTGGATGGTGAAGCTCGGCATCAACCGTGGACTGTGGATCTTCGGTGTCGCGCAAATGGTGCCGATCCTGGGCTTTGCGTGGCTGTCCACGCTTGGCGCGCCCAACTTGTGGGCACTCGGGGTCGTCATCGCCTTCGAGGCGGCCGGCGTCGGGCTCGGCACCGTAGCCTACGTGGCGTTCATCGCGCGCACGACCGATCCGCGCTTCACCGCGACGCAGTTCGCGCTGTTCACGAGCCTCTCCGCAGTTCCACGTACCCTCGTCAACGCAACCACCGGCTGGATCGTCGCGCAAATGGGCTGGTTCAACTTCTTCCTGTTGTGTACGCTTCTTGCCGTCCCCGGGATGGCACTGCTCTTGCGTGTGGCTCCCTGGAACGAGGAGAAGAAGCCCGCGGATACGCCATGAATCCGTACAAGTTCAGCGCGATCGCCCATCGCGAGCACGACTACTGCAATCCGATCTCGGCCAGCAAGATCGAGCGTCTGCTCGATCTCCTGCCGCTCGACGAGCATTCGCGCGTGCTCGACCTCGGATGCGGTCGCGCCGAGCTCTCCCTGCGCATCATCGAGCGCTTCGGCTCCACGGTCATCGCGGTCGACAAGAGCTCGCTCATGCTCGACCAGGCGCGCGAGCGCGCGCAGTGGACCGGCGCGCTCGGCAAGCTCCACCTTGACGACATCGACATCCGCGACTTCCGCGCCGATCCCGAGACGTTCCACTTGAGCGTGATGCTCGGGGCGGGCGGCATCGCCGGCGGCATGGCGGGCATCTGCAACCAGTTGAAGGCGTGGACGCGCAGCGGCGGCTACATCCTCATCGGCGAAGGCTACTGGCGCACGCGCGCGCACCCCGATTACCTCGCGGTGCTCGGCGCGGAGCACAACGAATTCCTCGATCATCGCGGCAACGTGCAGGCGGGCGTCGACGCGGGACTCATCCCCATGCACGCGACCACGGCGAACACCGACGAGTGGGACGAGTACGAGTGGAAATACTGCCGCTCGATCGAGCGCTATGCGCGCGAGCAGCCGGAGGATCCGGACGTGCCCGCGATGCTCGAGCGCATCCGCAGGTGGCGCGATGCCTACCTCCGCTGGGGGCGGGATACGCTCGGATTCGCGGTGTATCTATTCTACCGGCCGGGTCCGCGCATCGGCTGATACGCGTCCGCCGTCTAGATGACCTTGTGCCGGTACGCGTACACCACGAGCGACAGCCGGTCGGTCACCCCGAGCTTGGCGAAGATGGACGTGAGGTGATGGCGCACGGTGTTGTCGCTGATCGAGAGCCGCTCGGCGATCGCCTTGTTGGCGAGGCCTTCGCCCACGAGGTTCACGACGTCGCGCTCGCGCGGGGTGAGCGTGGCGATGCGCGCGCGGTCGGCGTCGGTGCGGCGTCCGGGACGCTGCAGGTCGGCGATGAGCGTGGTGGCCACCACGCGGTCGACCCACATCTCGCCTGCGTGCACCTTGCGGATGGCCATGGCGAGGTGCGGGCCCGGGCGCGTCTTGCTCACAATGCCGTGCGCACCATCGCGCACCAGGTCGGCGCTTGCCTGGTGATCGGCGTTGGACGTCAGGACGAGCATGCGAGCCTCGCCATACTGCGCCCGTACGTCGCGCAGCGACGGCCCCTCTTCGTGATCGACCAGCACGATATCTGCGACATCGCCCTCGGACGTCCCGAAGCCTTCGCGGTCGAGCAGCGCCCGCGTGGCGTCCACGTACAACGGAAGGCCCCCGGCCAGCGCCACGCGAATGACCGTGCGCCCGGCGTCCGCCCCGGCCGCATCCCCCATCAGATTGGCACGTATGTGCTCCATAATGGCCACTAACCTCCTATTCGCCGCGATCGTCACCGCTACCAGGGTGCCCTGTCAACCCACCACATAACGCCCATGTCGCGGTGCGTGAACGGAGACTCGGCCGCGGCTGTCTATACTCGCCGTTCCAACTAGCCCATGGCCCCGACGTGCGCCGAATCGCCCTCGCCCTGATGCTCCTCGCCGCCCATGCGGTCGCGCCCGCCGCACCTCCGGCAGCGGTGGCCGTCCCGCCCCTGGACTTTCGCGAGCGCGTCCTGCCCAACGGACTGCGCGTGGTCACCCTCGAGGATCATTCGAGCCCGACCGTGAGCGTGCAGGTCTGGTACGACGTCGGCGGCCGCGACGATCCGGCGGGGCGCTCGGGCTTCGCGCACCTTTTCGAGCACCTGATGTTCAAGAGCAGCAAGTACCTCAAGGCGGAGCAGTTCGACCGCCTCACCGAGGACGTGGGCGGCATGAACAACGCGAGCACGCGCGAGGACGTCACCAACTATTACGCGGTGGTGCCGTCGAATCATCTCGAGCGGGTGCTGTGGGCCGAAGCCGAGCGCATGCAGAACCTCGACGTGAACGAGGCCAACTTCAAGTCGGAGCGCGCGGTGGTGCAGGAGGAGTACCGCCAGCGCGTGCTTGCGAGCCCCTATGGGCTCTTCTACGAGTCGTTCAACCCGCGCTCGTACGCGGCGCATCCGTACCGGCGCGGCACCATCGGCAACATCGCCGAGCTCGACGCGGCGTCGCTCGACGACGTGCGCGCGTTCCATCGCACGTTCTATCGCCCCGACAACGCGGTGCTGATCGTCACCGGGGACTTCGATCCGAAGGAGCTCGACGCGTGGATCGACAAGTATTTCGCGCCGATCGCGCGGCCGTCCGCGCCCATTCCGCGCGTCACGACCGTGGAGCCGGCGCGCACGAAGGAGGCCCTCTACAAGGAGACCGGCCCCAACGTTCCGCTGCCCGCGGTCGCGCTCACGTGGCTCGGGCCGCCCTCGAAGAGTCCCGATGCCGCTGCGCTCAAGGTCGCGGCCGCCATCCTGGGCAGCGGCGAGTCGTCGCGCATCAACCAGGCGCTCGTGTATCGCGGCCAGATTGCGCAGGCCGCATCCTTCGGCGTCGACGTGCGCGTCGATCCGGGGTTGCTCATCGCGTACGCGGTGGCGGCCAAGGGCATCACGCCCGATAAGCTCGCGAAGGCCTTGCGCGCGGAGATCGAAGCGCTCGCGAAGAAGCCCATTCCCGAGAAGGAGCTCGCCAAGATCAAGACGCAGCTCCTCACGCAGGCGCTCGATGCGCGGCAAACGCCGCTCGGGAAGGGCGAAGCGCTGGGTGAGGCCATCGTGTATCGCGGCGACGCGCGCTACGCGAACCGCGAGCTCGACGACCTCATGGCCGTGACCGCGGCCGACGTCCAACGCGTGCTGCGCAAGTACGTCCTCGACGCGAAGCAGGTGACCATCGAGTATGCGCAAGAGGTCGGCGCGAAAGCGAAGGGCAAGTCGTGATCGCGCGCATCGCACTCTTCCTTCTCGCGACCTCGGCCGGCGCGTTCGCGCAGCCCTTCGATGCGCCGCCGGCACCCGGGGCCCCGCGGCCGCTGGTCATCGCGGCGCCGGAATCGACCACGCTCGACAACGGCTTGCGCGTCGTCGTCGCGCAGCGGCGCGGCCTGCCGCTCGTGACCTCCGAGCTCGTGGTGCGCGCAGGATCGGAGACCGATCCCGCGAAGCTCGCGGGCCTCGCGGACATCACCGCGACGCTCCTCACCAAGGGCACCGCCAAGCGCACGGCGCCGCAGATCGCCGAGGCCGCGGAGGTGCTCGGCGGCACGCTCGACAGCGGCGCCGGCTGGTATCGCTCCACGGTCTCGATGACGGTGATCAAGCCCAACGTCGCGCAAGCGCTTTCGCTCATCGCCGAGGTTGCGCGCACGCCGCGCTTTGCGGGAAGCGAGCTCGAGCGCTCGCGCCGGCTCGCGGTCGACGGACTGTCGGTCGCATTGCGCGACCCGGGACGGCTCGCGGGCATGGCCGTCAATCGCGTCGCGTTCGGCGACGGCGCCTACGGACATCCCGCTTCCGGGACGCAGGCGTCGCTCGCGCGCATGACGCGCGCAGACGTGGTCGCGCAGCACGCGAAGTTCTATCGTCCCGACAACGTGAGCCTCATCTTCGTGGGCGACATCGACATGAAGGAGGCGCGCGCGCTCGCGCAGCGCGCATTCGGCGACTGGAAGCGGCCGGGCACGCCGTTGCCGCCGGCCGTGCGCGCCGATCCGGCCGCGAAGGCCGGCGCGCCGATCGTCATCGCGATGCAGGGCGCGGGGCAGGCGGGCGTG
>CAZIZD010000124.1:4523-11410 GCA_964543615.1 uncultured Alcaligenaceae bacterium
GCGATGGCCGGACCCACGATCGCGCGCGCAGCGCCCGACTACTACACCGGCGTGGTCGCCAACACGCTGCTGGGCGGCGGCTACTCGTCGCGCCTCAACCAGGAGATCCGCATCAAGCGTGGCTTGAGCTACGGCATCTTCAGCCAGCTCGATGCGCGCAGGGACGGCGGCGTGTGGGCCATCGGCGCGCAGACCAAGAACGAATCGGCGCCGGAAGTGGTCGCGGTCGTGCAGGACGAGATCCGCCGCATCGCGGAGACGCCCGCCCCTGCCGAGGAGCTCGAAGCGCGCAAGCTCTCGGTGATCGGCAGCGTGAGCCGCAGGCTCGAGACCACCGAGAGCCTCGCGTCCACGCTCGCCGCCTTCGAGGGCTACGGCGTGCCGCTTGCCGACCTCACGACCACGATCGACAAGCTTGCCGCGGTCACGCCCCAGCAGGTCGTCGCGTTCGCGCGCAAGCACTGGGAGCCGGGCGTGCTGTCCATCGTGATCGCGGGCGATGCGGGCAAGTTCGCCGATGCGCTGCGCGCGAAGTATCCGGACGTGCGCATCGTCCCGCAGGACAAGGTCGACCTCGACCGCCCGGGGCTCGTGAAGTAGGCGCCCTACAGCTTCGGAATCCGCAGCGTCTTGCTGATCATGAGCGTGCCCGAGAGCACGTAGAGCAACGCGAGCGGATGCAGCCGCCAGGGCCCCAGCATCCACGCGCCGCCCCACAGGTTGTCGCCCAGCCTTCCCTGCCACGCCGCCAGCGCGAGCACGCCCACCAGCACCACGCTCGTCGGAATCGGCGTGCCTTCGAAGTACGCCACCTTGCCGGTGCCCTGCGACAGAGTCTCCGCGGTGACGTTGTAGCGCGCGAGGCGGCTCACGCCGCAGCAGACGAAGTAGATGAGCGCGATCCAGTCCCATCCGCCGTTCAATCCCGCCGCGAAGCCGAGCGCCGCGGGCGCCACGCCGAAGGAGATGACGTCGGCGAGCGAGTCGAGCTCCCTTCCTAACGCGGAGTGCTGGTTGCGCGCGCGCGCCACGCGCCCGTCGAGCACGTCGAACACGAACGCGGCGGGCGCGAGCGCCGCCGCCGCATAGAAATACGCGAGCACCGGATCGCGCAGGAACGCCATCGCGCAGAACACGCCGGCCACGCCGCATGCCGCATTGCCCAGGGTGAGGAAGTCCGCGAGGTGGAAGCTGCGGATCATCGAGAAGTGGCGCGTGCCTTCCATTTGAGTCCCCTTACAGTTGTGCGTGCAGGAGGCGCGCGGCCTGTTCCAGGAGCTTCTCGTGCCACGGCCGGGCCTTCCACGCATCGAGCGTAACGCGTTTCGAACGCGAAAGGTCCTGCTCGAACACGCGCTCCTGCGCCGCGGCGAACGCGGGGTCGTAGACGTTGAGATTGGCTTCGTCGTTGAGACGGAAGGAGCGCGGGTCGAAATTGGTCGAGCCCACCGAGACGAGGAGGCCGTCGACGATCATCACCTTGCAGTGGAACATGGTGGGCTGGTACTCGTGAATCTCCGCGCCGGCTTCCAGCAGCGGTCCCCACGTGGCGCGGGAGGCGCGGCGCACGACTTCGGTGTCGATGATGGGCCCCGGCACGATCAGGCGGAACCGCACGCCGCGCTTCATCGCGTCGACGAGCGCGTCGCGGGTGAGTTCGTCCGGCACGAAGTAGGCGCTCGCGAGGTCGATCGACTTCGCGGAGGCTGCGATCACGAGGAGATACATGAGCTGCATGCTCTCGGCGCCGCCCTCCGGCGAGCTCGAGAACATCTGCGCGGGCGAACCTGCCGTGGGTTCCAGGGCCGGCAGGACGTCGGGGCCGTGCAGGACGCGTCCGCTGACCTTGGTCCAGTTGTCGATGAAAGTCGCTTGCATCTGGGCGACCACGGGTCCTTCCGCGCGGTAATGCGAGTCGCGCCAGTGATCGGCGTCCTGCGCGTGGCCGTTCCACTTGTCCGCGATGCCTACGCCGCCCGTGAAGCCGACGCGGCCGTCGACGACGAGGAGCTTCCGGTGCGTGCGGTTGTTCACCCGCGCGATGTCGTACCACGACAGCGGATGGAAGAGATGGATCTCCACGCCCGATTCGCGCATCTCGTCGAGCAGGCGCGCGTCGATCTTCTGCGAACCCAGCCAGTCGAGCAGCACGCGTACCTGCACCCCGGCCTTCGCCCGTTCCGCCAGCGCGTCGGCGAACGCCTGGCCGATGTCCCCCGACCAGTAGATGTACGACTCGAAATTGATGGTGCGGCGCGCGGCGCGGATTGCGGCGAGCATCGAAGGGAAGATCTCGTCGCCGTTCTGCAGGGCCTCGATGCGGTTGCCGCCGACCACGGGCGGGCCGAGCAGCACGCCGAGCGAGCGGAAGTAGTCGTCCGATCCGGTCGTGTAGCGGCGCTCCACGCGGTGCTCGAGCCGCCGCTCCGCGGGCATGAGGTTCACTACGATCAGGGTCGCAGCGAGCGTGGCGATCACGCTGCCCGCTACCCAATAGAGGCGCTTGCGCGGCCAGGCCAACGTCAGGCGGGAATCGGCGTGTTCATCGCGGGCGATTGTAAGAGCGCCAGCGCTCGAGCCCGCCTTACGTCGCGTCGGTCGTTCCGGCCTTCTCCAGCGCCTCGGCGATCTCGAGCCACTCGGTCTCGAGCCGTGCGAGCTGCCAGGTGACCTCGCCCTGCCGCGCGATGCGGTCCTTGAGACTCTCGCGTGCGTCGCCGGCATACGCGGCCTCGCTTGCGAGAAACGCGTCGAGCGCGGCCTTCTCGTGCGTGAGCGCGTCCATGTCGCGCTCGATCGCGGACTGCCGCGCGAGCAGCGGCTTGCGCGCCTCCGAAAGCCGCTGGCGCGCCTGCGCTTCCTCACGCTTCCTTGCCTTGCGGTCGTCGCCGCGCTTGTCCTCCGCCGGCGCGTCGTCGTCGCCAGCGCGCTCGCGCCGGCGCAGCTTCAGCACCCAGTCGCGGTAGTCGTCGAGGTCGCCGTCGAAGGGCGCGACCTTGCCGTCGGCGACGATCCACAGCGTGTCCGTGGTCGCGCGCAGGAGATGCCGG
Source organism: uncultured Alcaligenaceae bacterium (assembly GCA_964543615.1). Taxonomy (GTDB): domain Bacteria; phylum Pseudomonadota; class Gammaproteobacteria; order Burkholderiales; family Casimicrobiaceae; genus VBCG01. Next base: position 7,574 of record CAZIZD010000124.1, read on the forward strand.
TCGTGCGCGACCACCACGAGCGCGCCGTCGTAGTCCTGCAGGGCTTCGGTGAGCGCCTCGCGCATCTCGATGTCGAGGTGGTTGGTGGGCTCATCGAGGAGCAGCAGGTTGGGCTTCTGCCGCACGATGAGCGCGAGGGTGAGACGCGCTTTCTCCCCGCCCGAGAAGTTCGCGACCGTCGCGGTGGCCATGTCGCCGCGGAAGTCGAAGCCGCCCAGAAAGTCGCGATGCTCCTGCTCGCGCGTGTCGGGCTCCATCCTGCGCAGGTGCCACAGCGGCGAATGCTCGACGCGCAATTGCTCGACCTGGTGCTGCGCGAAGTAGCCGATGCGCAGCGCCTGCGCGGTGCGCCGGGTCCCGCCAAGCGGCGCGAGCGTGCCGCCGATCGCTTTCATGAGCGTCGACTTGCCGGCGCCGTTGGGCCCGAGCAATCCGATGCGGTCGCCCGCGAGGATGCCGAAGTCGAGCCGCTCGAGCACGGGCGGGCGACCCTCGTAGCCGAGCGTGACCTCCTCGAGAAGCACGAGTTGCCGTGCCGCGATGGACGCGGGCGCGAACGCGAACTCGAACGGGCTGTCGACGTGCGCGGCGGCGATGAGCTCCATCCGTTCGAGCGCCTTGATGCGGCTTTGCGCCTGCTTGGCCTTGGTGGCCTTGGCGCGGAAGCGGTCGACGAACGATTGCAAGTGCGCGACCTGCCGCTGCTGCTTCGCGTACGTCGCCTGCTGGAGTGCCAGCTGCTGCGCGCGCATCGTTTCGAACTGCGCGTAGTTGCCGGTGTACGAGACGAGCTTGCGGTTGTCGATGTGCACGATGCTGTCGACCACGCCGTCGAGGAAGTCGCGGTCGTGCGTGATCAGCAGCAGCGTGCCGGGGTACCTGCCCAGCCAGTCCTCCAGCCAGAGCACGGCGTCGAGGTCCAGGTGATTGGTGGGCTCGTCGAGCAGCAGCAGGTCGGAGCGCGCCTGGAGCGCCTGCGCGAGATTGAGCCGCATGCGCCAGCCGCCGGAGAAGCTTGCCACCGGATCGCCGTGGCGCGCTTCGGCGAAGCCGAGGCCGGCGAGCAGCGTGGCCGCGCGCGCACGCGCCCCGTAGCCGCCGATCGCCTCGAAACGGTGATGAAGCTCCGCGAGTGCCGCATCGCCGGTCTCCGGGGACGCGAGCCCCGCCTCGATCTCGCGCAGCTCGGGATCGCCGTCCAGCACGTAGTCGAGCGCGCTGCGATCCACCGACGGCGTCTCCTGCGCAACGTGCGCGATGGTCCACGATGCCGGGAGCTCGATGCTGCCGGCGTCGGGAAGGAGCTCGTGCCGGATCGCCGCGAAGAGGCTCGACTTGCCGCCGCCGTTGGCGCCGACGAGGCCCACCTTGTGTCCCGCGTGCACGGTGAGGTTGGCGCCTTCGAGCAGGCGGCGCGTGCCGCGGGCGAGCGTGAGGTTGACGACGCGAAGCATCGGCGGTCAGGTCCGGGGCGAGCGTGCGTGCCAGTTCCGAAGGGCCGCCCCGAGGAACTGGAGCGCCCCCTCGGGGGGCAGCGAGCGACGCCCTTGTCGTTGTCGTGAGCGTGGGGGCCGTTTCATCGCAACTCGTAGTCGTAGTCGATCACGAGCGGCGCGTGATCGGAGAAGCGGCGGTTCTTGTAGATCGACGCGGCGTGCGCCCGCGCCGCGATGCCCGGCGTGGCGATCTGGTAGTCGATGCGCCAGCCGACGTTCTTCGCCCACGCCTGCCCGCGGTTGGACCACCACGTGTATTGGTCCGGGCGCGGGTCGACCCTGCGGAAGACGTCGACGAAGCCCAGGTCGTCGAGCACGCGGGTGAGCCATGCGCGCTCTTCCGGCAGGAAGCCGCTGTTCTTCTGGTTGCTGCGCCAATTGGTGAGGTCGATGTTCCGGTGCGCGATGTTCCAGTCGCCGCAGAGGATGATCTCGCGCCCCTGGCCGCGCAAGCGCGCGAGATGCGGCAGGAACGCCTCGAGGAAGCGGAACTTCGATGCCTGCCGGTGCGGCCCGCTGGAGCCCGAGGGCAGGTACACGCTGATCACCGTGAGATCGCGGAAATGCGCCTCGAGGTAGCGGCCCTCGCGGTCGAACTCGGGAACGCCGAAGCCGGTCGCGAATGCTGCAGGCGCGCGCGTATAGATGCCGACCCCCGCATAGCCCTTTTGCTCCGCCGGATGGAAGTGCGCCGTGCACTTGCGCGGGGCGCGCAGCGCCCGCGGCACGTCGTCGTGATGCGCTTTCAACTCCTGCAGGCAGACCACGTCCCAAGGCTCGACGCGCGCGAGCCAGCGCGCGAAGCCCTTCCGCTCCGCGGCCCGGATGCCGTTGACGTTGAGCGTGATGACGCGCATGTGGCAGCCTGCATGCCGTCGACCGATTGCCGTCGCCGGCCGCAAAAAGCCCGCGAGTATACTCCGCAGGTCAATTTCTCGAGGCGAATCAGGGCCATGTCCGACTTTCGGCAGGAGTTCCTCGCGTTTGCGCTGGCATGCGAAGTGCTTCGATTCGGCGAGTTCAAGACCAAGGCCGGCCGGTTGTCGCCGTACTTTTTCAACGCGGGGCTGTTCGACGACGGCGACAGCCTGCGCAAGCTCGGGAGCTTCTACGCCAAGGCGCTCATTGCATCGGGAGTGAAGTGCGACCAGCTGTTCGGACCGGCCTACAAGGGCATTCCCCTCGCAGCCGCGACGGCCATTGCGCTGTCCGAAACGGGGCACAATCTGCCGTGGAGCTTCAACCGCAAGGAAGCCAAGGATCACGGTGAGGGCGGTGTGGTCGTCGGCGCGCCCTTGAAAGGCCGGGTGCTCATCGTCGACGACGTGATCACCGCGGGAACTTCCGTGCGGGAGTCGGTCGAATTGATTCGTGCGCATGGCGCCAACCCCGCCGGCGTGCTGATCGCGTTGGACAGGATGGAGCGCGGCCAGGGCCGTGCCTCCGCGGTGCAGGAAGTGCAGGCGCTGTACGGGATTCCCGTGGTCGCGATCGCCACGCTCGACGACCTCATGGGATTTCTGGGCAGCCGGACGGATCTTGCCGCGCATGCGGCCGCAGTGGAGCGTTACCGCTCGCAATACGGGGCAACGGAGCCGGCAGCTTGAAACTCGCAGGGCGAACGAGGATGTGTCAGTGGATCGCCGCCGCCGCCCTGACCGCGGCGGCGCCGATCGCGCTCGCCGCCACGTACAAGTGGGTCGACGAGAAGGGCGTCGTCCATTACACCGACAAGCTCCCGCCCGAGGCCGTCGACAAGAGCAGCACGCAGCTCGACAAGCAGGGCCGGAAGGTGAAGCAGACCGAGGCCGCACCCACGGCCGAGCAAAAGCGCGCCAAGGCCGAGGCCGAAGCGCGTGAGAAGCAGCTCGCCAAGGAACGCGAGCTGGTCGAGCGCCGCGACCGCGCGCTCCTGTCCACGTACACGATGGAAAGCGAGATCGACCTTGCGCGCCGGCGCGCGCTCGCGACCATCGACCAGCAGATCCAGTCGGCCACTGCGTATACGACGCAGCTCTCCAAGCGCAAGGGCGACCTCGAGGCCAAGAAGGTCGCGGAGAAGGGCCAGTCCGCCCAGGTGGTCGAGCGCGAGCTCGCCAGCCTCGACACCGAGCTCGCGCGGCAAGCCGACCTCGTCGCAGCCAAGCAAAAGGAAATCGTGCTCGTGAACGTGCGCTACGACGCCGATTTGAAGCGCTGGCGCGAGCTTCGCGCCGCCACCGAGGCACAGATGAACGCCGCGGCCCTCAAGGCCGCGAACGACGCCAAGGCGCCCCCGGCCTCACCGAAGGCCACCACCGCGCAGAAATAGGGGCCGGGCGAGGCCCCGCAGGCGCAGCCT
>CAZIZD010000125.1:0-1475 GCA_964543615.1 uncultured Alcaligenaceae bacterium
CATCCCTGTCTTTGATGCATGCATTCAAGCGCCGCACAAGCTCGCGCGAGAGGTCCTCGGCGGCTTGCTGTCCGAGCGCGTTGCCGAGCTCTTTGAGATTGTCCACGGACAGGACCATGACCCCCAGCGAATGCCCGCCGAGGTGCGCGTGGCCCGCCAACGGCGCAACGCGGAGCGCGCGCGCGGCAAGCAGGACGCCTCCGTCGTGGCTCTGCTCGAGGGCCGCTACGGCAAGGCGCGCCAGTACGCCGAGGAGGCGCTCGCGATCCCGCAATCGACCGGCCTGCCCGCCCTGCTGGGCGCGCGCGCCGCAGTGGACATGCGCGAGTTCGCCGCGGCCGAGTCGCTGCTCTCGCGGCCCGACGCCGGCGTGGCAAGCCTTACGGTCCCGCGCCTGATGCTCGAGGCGGACATGGCGCTCGCGCAGGATCAGCCGGGGGTCGCGCTCGACAAGCTCGCGCAGCTCCGGCGCGAGGCAGGGCTGCACACCGCCGCATTGAGGCTCGAGGTGCGGGCGCTCACGGCCGCGAGACGGTTCACCGAGATTCCCCCGATCGTCGACCAGCTCGTCAAGCGCAAGGTCTACGATTCCGAGCAGGGCGAGATGCTGCGCGCGTCGGCGCACGCCGAGGCTCTGACCGCGTTTCGCAGCGACGCGTCGGGCTTGCGCACGTACTGGGGCAAGCTGACGGACACCGACCGCACCAATCCGAAGGTCGCGCGCGCGGGCGCCACCGCATTTCTCTCGCTGGGAGGCGATCGCGAAGCGGCGGAGATCGTCGGACGCTGCCTCGAGCGCAACTGGGATGCCAATCTGGCGGTGCTCTACGCCAAGTGCCGCACCGGCGACGCGACGAAGCAGCTCGAGAACGCGGAGCGCTGGCTCGCGGCGCACCCGCAGGATGCGACCCTCCTCTACGCGCTCGGCATGCTGTGCGAGCGCGAATCCCTGTGGGGCAAGGCGCAGACCTACTTCGAGGCGAGCCTCGCCCTCGACGACCAGTGGCGCACGCGGGTCGCGCTCGGCGAGCTGCACGCAAGGCTGGGCCGCAGCGACATCGCCAATCTCCACCTTGCGGCGGCGCTGAAACGGCTGGTCGATCAGCAGCTCTGACGGCGGACGAAGCGAGGGCCGGACACCCTGTCCGACGCGAGTCCGCGCCTACCTGCCCAGCGCGAAGGCGACGATCTCGTCGTCCCGATAGACGGGCGCGCCGAGCGCCTGCTCGATCGCGGGCAGGCACTGGGCAAGATCGGGCCATGGAACGTCCTGACCCGGTGGCGTGGACCAGGGCCGGCGCTGCAGCACGAGGAAGTCGGCACCGCGCGTCTCGCCGCGCAACAGCGCTTCCACGTGCACCGTGTTGCGCAGATGCACGCCGCGCGCGCCCTCCGGGTATTCGCCGAAGTCGCGCTTGCCGCAGAGCGGAGTGAGAATGCCGATCTTCAGGTTCTGCCGATGCACCTGCTGGTGC
>CAZIZD010000125.1:1485-8603 GCA_964543615.1 uncultured Alcaligenaceae bacterium
GGTGCCAGACCTGCGGATTGAAGTGCGACTCGAGCCGCCACGGCGCGACGACCACCGTGAGCGAGCCGGCCGGCGCGCGCGCGAGCTCGCGATAGAACGCGGGGATGGCATCGATGCGTTGCGTCACGTACGGATTGCGCGCGTCGTTGTAGTCGAACTGGAATCGCTGGTGGCTCGTGAACTGGTTGGGCGAGTACCACGTCGCAGGCAGCGGTCCCGCGGCGACGAGCGCGACGGCAACACCCGCGACGGCGCATGCGCGTAATGCCTCGCCCCGGAACCGGAGCGCCGCGATCAGTCCTTCGGCGGCGAGCAGGAGAAGCAGCGGAACGATGGGAAGCAGATACCTTGCGTATACCAGCGCGTACTGCACCCAGTTGGGACGCGCGATGGCGATCGTCACGCTGCCCACGAGGATCACCGCGAGCGCGTAGCCCGCAAGCACGCGGTCGCGCGTCCACCAGCGGGACCAGCCGAGCGCAACGAGCAGCGCGAAGGCGGCGCCGGCGATCGCGTATCCCGCTCCGGACACCATGAGAAGCGTCCGCTCCAGCGTGTCGATGGTGACCGAGTCCTGGCCCGCCTTGGCCGAGAACATCGCCCAGTCGTTGACGAGCGGAGGCAGGATGGCGGCGGCGAGCGGCACCGCGGTGACGATGCCCATCTTCACGACCCGCAGGAGGTCCGCGCGATCGCGCAGGGACCGCACGCCGAAGTAGAGGAACGGCGTCAGCGTGAACGCGAGCGACAGCATGTGCAGCCATCCGCCCAGGAACGTCGCGACCACGTAAGCGGCCGCCCAGGCGTTGCGGTGGCGGTCGCCGCGCCACCAGCGCTCGAAGGCCACGATCGCGATGGTCGACGTGAGCGCCGTGATCGCGTACGGCCGCGCGGTGCGCGAGAGATACACGAGCATCGGCGAGATCGCGAGGAGGACGGACCACGTCACGCCGACCGGACGCGACGTCCACGCACGCGCGAGCCACGGTGCGAGCACCACGAGCACGATGCCGCAGAGGACCATGGGCGCGCGCATGCCCCATTCGGTGATGCCGGCGGTCTCTTGCAGCGCGCGATAGTAGAGCGCGACCGGGATGCTGAAGTCGGCGTAGTCGAGATGCGTGAGGATGCCGGCGACGTCTGAGCGCATCACCTTGTGCACCGCATGCCACTCGTCGTCGATGACGATCTGCATGCCAAGCGCATGGAGGCGCAACGCCGCGGCGACGCCGATCGCGAGCAGGGCAAGCGCGGACCAGGCGGCGGCGCGCCGCGCACTCGTCGCGGTACCCTCCGGGCTCACGGCCGCGCTTCGGTTTCCGCGGCGTAGGTGAAGCTGTCGGCGAAGAATTCGTCGGCCGGCAGGCCGCATTGCTGCGAGAAATCGCGCCTCGCGGCGTCGATCATCAGCGGCGCACCGCAGGCATAGACCTGGTATCCCGAGAGATCGGGCAGGTCTTCCATGACGGCGCGATGAACGAAGCCCGTGCGTCCCGTCCAGCCGTCCTCCGGCTTGGGCTCGGAGAGGACGGGAACGTACGAGAAGCCGGGATGGTCGCGCTGCCAGGCGAGCGGCAGGTCGGGCAGGTACAGGTCGGCGCGGGAGCGCGCGCCCCAGTACAGCGTCATCCGCCGCTCGACCTTCTGCTGCAACGCGTGCTCGATGATCGCCTTGATCGGCGCGAACCCCGTGCCGCCTGCCACGAACACGATCGGCTTGTGCGACTGCTCACGCAGGTAAAAGGTACCGAGCGGCCCTTCGAAGCGCAGGATCTCGCGCCCCTTGTACTGCGTGAACAGCGCGTCGGTGAAGAAGCCGTTCGGGACATGCCGGATGTGGAGCTCGAGGAGGCTGTCGTCGTGGGGCGCGGTAGCGAGCGAGAAGCTCCGCCGCTTGCCGTCCTTCAGCAGGAAGTCGATGTACTGGCCCGCGAGAAACTGCAGGCGCTCGTTTGCCGGCAGCTTGAAGCGCACGATGGCGACGTCGGGCGCCGCCTTCTCGATCGATTCGATGCGGCAGGGCAGGCGCTTGATCACGATGTCGCCGGCGCGGCGCACCTCGCGCACTTCGATCGCGACGTCGGTCAGAGGCTTGGCACAGCAGAAGAGCGCGAGGCCCGTCCGCTTCTCGTCGTCGGTGAGCGTGGTCTTCTGGTGCGCGCCGTAATCGACCTCCCCCGCGAGGAGCTTGCCCTTGCAGGTTCCGCACGCGCCGTTGCGGCATCCGTACGGCAGCAGGAGATCGGCCCGCATCGCCGCGGCGAGCACGGTCTCGCCGGGCTCGCAGGAGAAGGAATGCCCGCTGGGCTTTATGGTAATCTCGAACGTCATATTCGAAGATCGCGCTCGCGCGCTCAGTTGGGCGCGTCGGCGCGCGGTTCGTCCAAAGTGATCAGGGTTCTCTTGATCGGGTGCGGTGACGTCGGGTTGCGCGCCGCGCAGATGATGCGTGGCAGGGCCCGCGTCGTCGGCGTCATCCGGCGTGCGGAAGAAATTCCGCGCCTTCGTGCCCACGGCGTGATACCCGTCGTCGCCGACCTCGACGACTTCGCGTCGCTCCGGCGATTGGCGCTTGCGCCGTACGCCGTGCTCCATTGTGCGCCACCGCCGTCCGAAGGCCGCGACGATCCGCGCACACAGAAGCTTGTTGCCGCACTCACGAGGGCGCGGATTATACCGCAGCGCTTCGTGTACATCTCGACCTCCGGCGTGTACGGCGACTGCGCAGGCGCCCGCATCGACGAGACACGCCCGCGCAAGCCGCAGTCTCCGCGCGCCCGCAGGAGGGTGGCGGCCGAGGACCGGCTGCGCGAATGGAGCGCCCGCAACGGCGTGGCGATGACGATCCTTCGCGCGCCGGGCATTTACTCGGACGCGCGGCTGCCGCTCGACCGACTGAAGCAGGGCACGCCTGTGCTCGTGCCCGACGACGACGTGTTCACCAACCACATCCACGCCGACGACCTCGCGCGCGCGGCGGTGATCGCGATCTTTCGCGGCGCCGCCAACCGCGCCTACAACGTCACCGACGATGCCGAGATGAAGATGGGCGCGTGGTTCGACACGGTGGCCGACGCGTTCCATCTCCCGCGTCCGCCGCGCGTGACGTGGGACGAGGCAGAGAAGCGCATCGCGCCCATGCTGCTCTCCTTCATGAGCGAGTCGCGCAGGCTCGTCAACGCGCGCGCCAAGCGCGAGCTGCGCCTGCGCCTCGTCCATCCCACCCCCGAAGGGATGCTGCGCGAGGTGGCCCCCCGGCAGCTCAAGAAGCAGCTTCCGTTGCAGTTGTGACGCCCGCTTCCCTGACCCTGCGGCAGCGCCTCGATGCCTACGAGAGGCTCGTCCGCCTCGACAAGCCTATCGGCATCCTGCTCCTGCTCTGGCCGACGCTCGTCGCCCTGTGGTTCGTCACGCGCGGATCGCCTTCCTTCAAGCTCCTGCTGGTGTTCGTGCTGGGCACGCTCATCATGCGCTGCGCCGGTTGCGCGTTCAACGACTGGGCGGACCGGCGCTACGACGCGCACGTCAAGCGCACCGCGGCGCGGCCGCTCGCGACGGGCGAGATCGCGCCCTGGGAGGCCCTGGTCGTGGCGGCGTTCTTCGCCATCGGCGGCTTTGCGCTGGTCGTGATCGGCACCAACGAGGCGACGGTGAAGCTGTCGTTCGCGGCGCTCGCCATCACGATCGCGTACCCGTTCTTCAAGCGGTTCTTCGCGCTGCCGCAGGCGTTCCTGGGCATCGCGTTCTCGTTCGGCATCCCGATGGCGTTCTCCGCGGTGCTGGGCTACGTGTCGAACTTCGGCTGGATGCTGTTCGTGTTCAACCTCTTCTGGGTGATCGCGTACGACACCGAGTACGCGATGGTGGACCGCGACGACGACTTGAGGCTGGGAATGCGCACCTCGGCGATCACCTTCGGGCGTTTCGACGTGATTGCCGTCGCGGTTTGCTACGCCGCGTACTTCGCCGGCATGGCGTGGGTCGGCGTGCGCGTCTCGATGGGCGTGCCGTACTGGACCTTCTACGGCATCGCCGTCGCGATCGCGGTCTACCACCTCACCCTCATCCGCACGCGCGATCGCGCCCAATGCTTTCGCGCCTTTCTGCACAACCACTGGCTCGGCTTCTGCATGTTCCTTGCCGTCGCGGCCGACTTCGGATGGCGGTTCAAGGCATGGCCGCGCGGACTGTGATCCGCCTCGCTTGCGCCTGTGCCGCGGCGTTCGCGTTGAACGTGGCGGCGCTTCCCCCGGCGGAGCGCGTGACGTTTCCGTCGCTCGACAAGGACACCCCGATCGAGGCGCTCTACTTCAGGCCCGCGGACGCGCCCGCGGGCAAGCCGATCCCCCTCGTCATTGCGGCGCACGGCTGCGGAGGGATGTACAGCGACCGGCCAGATCGCCGCGACCAGCTCTCCCAACGCTCGATCGCGTGGACCGAGACGTTCCTCGCAGACGGCTACGCGGTGCTGTGGCCCGACAGCTTCAACTCGCGCGGTCGGCGCTCGGTGTGCCTCGTCAAGCGCGGCGAGCCGTCCATCACGCCGGTCACGCGCAGGCTCGACATCCTCGGGGCGCTCGCCTTCGCACAGGGGCAACCTGGCATCGACCGCAAGCGCATCGCGCTCGTGGGCTGGTCGCACGGTGGCAGCACCACGCTCGCCTCGGTGAACGGCAAGGATCCGCGCATCGCGCAGTTCTTCGCGGCCGCTACCCCGCCCGCGCCCTTCGTGGGCGCCGTCGCGTTCTATCCGGGATGTGTCGTGTCGCTTCGCAAGGGCGCCGAGTGGATGCCGTCGGTGCCGCTTCGCATCGACACCGGCGAGCTAGACGACTGGACACCGTCATCCAAGTGCGTCGAGCTGGGCGACGACGCGAGGAAGCGCGGTGCGGAGATCAAGGTCACGGTGTACCCCGGCGCCTATCACGGTTTCGACGCGCCGCGAGGCAAGATCACCGTGTGGAAGGAAGTCACCAACGGCGCCAATCCCGACAAGGGTGTGACGCTCGGGCCCGATCCCGCTGCGCGAGAAGCCGCGACGCGCGAAGTGCGCGCGTTCCTCAAGGATCGTCTCCAATGAGAAAGGAATCGACATGAGTGCATCGCTTGCCGGCCGTGCCGTGCTCGTGACTGGCGCGTCGAAGGGCATCGGCTACGCGTGCGCCGAGGTGTTCGCAGCCGCAGGCGCCAAGGTCGCAATCGTCTCGCGCAGCCGCGAAAACCTCGACGCCGCGGTGGCGAAGCTCGCCCAGTCGGGCATGCGCGTCACCGCGATCGCGGCCGACCTGCGCAATCCCGCCGATGCCGCGCGCGCGATCGACGAGGCGGAACGCGCGATCGGACCGCTTGACGTGCTCGTGAATTCTGCTGGGGCCGCAAAGCGCTACGCACCCGACGACCTCGACGCGCAGGCGTGGCGCGATGCGATGGACGCCAAGTTCTTCAGCACGATCTATCCGACGGACATCGTCGTCAAGCGCATGGCCGCGCGCGGGCGCGGTGCGATCGTCAACATCATCGGCATGGGCGGCAAGGTGGCCAACGGCTCGCATCTCGCGGGCGGATCGGCCAACGCGGCGATCATGCTGGCGACGGTCGGCCTTGCGAGCGTGTACGGACCGCAGGGCGTGCGCGTGAACGGCATCAATCCCGGCGGCACGCTCACCGGCCGCGTGCAGCAGGGGCTCGAGGTCGAGTCGCGCATGAGCGGCGTTTCGCCCGACGAAGTCCTCGCGCGCGCGCAGTCGAAGATTCCCTTGCAACGCCTCGGCAAGCCGGAAGAGGTCGCCCGGGTCGCGCTCTTCCTCGCGTCCGACGAGGCGAGCTACGTCACGGGCGCGCTCATTCCGATGGATGGCGGCTCGGGCGCGGTGATCTGAGCCATCTTCACGGCGCTTCGAACGACGATGCCCTACCGCGACCTCCGCGACTTCATCGCGCAACTCGAAGCGCGCGGCGAGCTCTTGCGCGTGCAACTCGAAGTCGATCCCAGGCTCGAGATGACCGAGCTCTGCGACCGCGTGCTGAAGAAGGGCGGACCCGCACTGCTGTTCGAGCGTCCGCGCGGCGCGACGATGCCCGTGCTCGGCAATCTGTTCGGCACGCCGCAACGCGTCGCGCGCGGCATGGGGGTTACGGACGACGACTGGCGCAACGCGCTGCGCGAGATCGGCCGGCTCCTCGCGTTTCTCAAGGAGCCCGAGCCGCCGAAGGGACTCATCGATGCCTGGCAGAACACGCGGCCGGTGTTCATGAAGGTGCTCGACATGGCGCCGAAGGTGCGCTCCTCCGGTCCGTGCCAGGAGATCGTGTGGGAGGGCAACGACGTCGATCTCGCGCGTCTCCCGATCCAGACGTGCTGGCCCGGGGACGCGGGGCCGCTCATCACGTGGGGCCTGACCGTCACGCGCGGACCGCACAAGAAGCGGCAGAACCTGGGCATCTACCGGCAACAGGTGATCGCCCGCAACAAGGTGATCATGCGCTGGCTCGCCCATCGCGGCGGCGCGCTCGACTTCCGCGATCACGCGCTCGCGCACCCGGGCATGCCCTTTCCGGTGGCGGTTGCGCTCGGCGCCGATCCCGCGACCATCCTGGGCGCGGTCACGCCGGTGCCGGACACGCTGTCCGAATATCAGTTCGCGGGGTTGCTGCGCGGCGGCCGCACCGAACTCGTGAAGTGCGTCACGCACGACCTCCAGGTGCCTGCGAGTGCCGAGATCGTGCTCGAAGGCCACTTGCAGCCGGACGCCTCCGATCCGAGCGGTTACGAGACCGCGATAGAAGGCCCGTTCGGCGATCACACCGGCTACTACAACGAGACCGAGCGCTTCCCCGTGTTGACGATCGACCGCATCACGCTGCGCCGCGATCCCATCTACCACTCGACCTACACGGGCAAGCCGCCCGACGAGCCTGCCGTGCTGGGTGTGGCGCTCAACGAAGTCTTCGTGCCGCTCCTGACGAAGCAGTTTCCCGAGATCGTCGACTTCTACCTGCCGCCCGAGGGCTGCTCGTACCGCCTCGCGGTGGTGTCGATGCGCAAGCAGTACGCGGGGCACGCCAAGCGCGTGATGTTCGGCATCTGGAGCTTCCTGCGCCAGTTCATGTACACCAAG
>CAZIZD010000125.1:8613-11400 GCA_964543615.1 uncultured Alcaligenaceae bacterium
ATCGTCGTCACCGACGACGACGTCGACATCCGCGACTGGAAGGAAGTCGTGTGGGCGCTCACGACGCGCGTCGACCCCGCCCGCGACACGCTCATCGTCGAGCACACGCCGATCGACTATCTCGACTTTGCCTCGCCGGTCGCGGGTCTCGGCAGCAAGATGGGCATCGACGCCACCAACAAGTGGCCGGGCGAGACGAGCCGCGAGTGGGGGAAACCGATCGCGATGGACGCGGCCGTGAAGGCGCGCGTGGATGAAATCTGGCGAGAGCTCGGCCTGTAGCTGGCCTACGTCGCGCGCGCCCGCCAGGCGCGCCACACGCGAAGCACCGCCGCCACCGTCGAGAGCGTGCGCAACGTGTTGCGCATGCGCCCCGGACCGACCAGCGGAACCGCGATGCCGATCAGCGTGGCCGCGATCGAGCGCGACGACGCGCTGCGCTCGGCCTGCGGAGGCGGCGAGACGATGCGGCGCGCGGCGTGCCATGCGAGCATCGCCTGCATGCGCTGCAGGTCCGATTGCGCGATGAGGCGCGCCTTGCGTTCGGACATATCCGCCTTGGTGGCCATGGTCTAGGACGACGGGGGCAGGTTCATCGTGCGGGCGAGCGCGGCGCGATCCTTCTCGAGCTCGGCCACGCTGGCCGCGAACGGCGCCGGCGACGTGCTCGACACCTCGGCGCGGCGCCACAGGAGCACCGCACCGATTACGCCGAAGAACGCGGCCACGCCCATGATCGCGTGCAGGCGGTACGTATCCCAGTAGTAGGCGATGACCGCGAAGGCGACGAAGAACAGGCAGAACAGCAGGCAGCAGAGCCCGATGAGCAGGAGTGCCAACTGCCGGCCGACACGGTCGCGCTCCTCGGTGTACTCGAGCGCGGCGAGCTCGAGCCTCGTGCGCAAGAGGCCGAGCGTCGCATCGGCGAACTTCGCCAGCGCGCCGCGCAGCGTTTCGCCGGGCGGCGGCGGTCGGTCGTGCGGGCCTTCGGCCATCGCCGTCGTTGGAACGTGCGCGATCAGCGGCGATTCATGAGCAGGCCGACGGCAAAGCCGATGCCTGCTGCGATGCCGATCGCTTGCCAGGGATGATCGTGCACGTAGTCGTCGGTGTAGCGGGCCGCCGCCTTGGCGCGGTCGACCGCCTCGCCTTCGAGCTCCTGCAGCTTGAGCTTCGCGGAGAGGAGGCGCGCCTCGACTTGCGAGCGGAGGTCGCGGGCCTTCTCGCCCGTTTCCTTGCTGGCCTTGTCGAGGAGGGATTCGGCCTCGGAGAGGACGGACGAGAATTCATCGACGAGCTTGTCGCGTGCGCTATCGGTGCTCATGACGGTTCCTTCGGGGTCGGTGACGCAATGGGACTCCCATTATAGCCACGGGGAAGGTTCCGGAACGCTAGTTCGTGCGGCGCGAAGCCCCATTCGTCGCAGCCCCGCGCCGCTCGTCCAAGGCATATTGACGCCGCGGATCGCCGGCCCCATCTTTGCAACACGGGCGCCGACGTGCGGCGCGCTTTGTCCGGTGGAGAACTTGGCAATGGCCGATTTCCCTGCTCCGCAATCCGCGTCGTCCGGTTCCGTCGTCCCGGTCACGGCCGGGCTCCTTGCCTACCTGCTGTTCGGCATCGCGATGGTGTCCGCGATCGCCTCCTCGGGCATGCCCCTCATCGCGCCGTTCACGGGTCTCATCGGCATCGCCGGGGTGATCGTCTGCTACGTCAAGCGGTCGGACGCGGCGGGCACCTGGATGGCATCGCATTTCACCTGGCTCATCCGCACGTTCTGGTGGTCGCTTCTCTGGGCCATCATCGGGTGGCTGTTCGTGCTGATCCTGGGCTGGATCCTGATCGGCTTCGTGTTCGCCGGCGTAGTCTGGTTCGTCGCGGGCGTGTGGGTGATCTACCGGGTGATCCGCGGCTACTTGAACTTCAAGGACAGCCGCGCGATCCCGGGCTTAGCCTAGCGCGATCGGCCTCCATCCGCGCCTCGAGCAGCGCGAGCTTCGCCAGCAGCCGCCGCCGCTCGGGATCGCCGGCGGCGATCGTCGCGACCAGCCTGCGCAAGCCGGCCGCCTCCTTGCGGTCGAGGAGCTCGGCCGGCAGGTAGCCCGCGTTCCTCAGGATGCGGTAGGCGGTCCGCACGTCCTCGGGCACGAGGCGATCCTCCTCGAGGTCCAGCGGCTTGCCGGCGCCCGGCAAGTCGTCGAATGCCCCCGCAAGCTGGGCTTCCGCGATCTTCCGTTCGACGATGGCATCCCAGGCGGACATGACGGCTCCCAGAAGACGGCGGCAGATTCCTAGTGGCGCAAGGTCGAGTCGTAACTGCCGGCCTCGTGGTAGACCCATTGCACGAGGTAGTCGAGCGCGGGCGACGACCGCGCGGCGTTCGCATGGTTGACGATGGCGGCGACGATGAAGCGCCGTCCTTCCGCGTCGATCACGTAGCCCGCGATCGCACGCACGCCTTCGAGCGTGCCCGTCTTGAGGAGCGCCTGCCCGGCCACGCTGCCGTCGCGAAACCGCTTCTGCAGCGTGCCGTCCATGGCGGCCACCGCGAGCGAGCTCGCGAACTCGTCGCGCACTGGGCTCGCATCCGCAGACGCGAGGAGCTGCGCAAGGCCGCCCGCCGTCGCGCGTTCCTTGCGCGACAGGCCCGATCCATTCTCGATCACGAGCCCGGGAATCGCGATCTTCTTCTCGCGCAGCCACTTCTGCACGACGTCCGACGCCAGCGCGGGCGTGGCCGGCGGCGGATGGCGCGCGGTCGCGAGCGTGAGAAAGACCTGGCGCGCC
>CAZIZD010000126.1:0-11396 GCA_964543615.1 uncultured Alcaligenaceae bacterium
CGCACTCTGCTTCGACATTCCCGCGGCCTATGTCGGCGAGCCCGACCCGCCTGGGCGCGGCGCGGACCCGTTGCTCACGGAACTGACGGGCGCGCTCGCGCGGCTCGGTGCGGGTGGCGCGACGCCGCCGGCCGCACCGGTCTCGCTGGCGACGCGCGAAGATCTGCAGGCCGCCTTGCGCGCATGCGGGCTCATCCCGTGTTCGTGGTCGTTCACGTCGCGCCTGACGCAGCGCGCTTACCGCGACTGGCTCAAGATCCCGGTGCTCACCGATCGGCTGCTCGGATCGCTCGATGCGGACCAGCGCGCAGCGGCCATCGATGCGGCGAGCGCGCACACCGATCCCACATCGTGGAGGACTGAACGATGGCTTGGCTGGACGGCGTGGCGGCCACCGTTTGAGTTCGGATCGCTGCACGACGCGTGCGCCGAGCGAAGCGACCCGGAGCGCCTGCGCGATCGCGCATGGCGGGACGGCTGCTTGTTCCTGCCCGGGCTACTGCCCCGCGCTGCGGTGATGACGTTACGGCGTGAAGCGATCGCGGCATGCCGCGAGATCGGCCTGGTCGACGCACGCGATCGCTGGTGCGGCGGCCGCTTGGGCGATGGGTCCGGCACCGGCGCCTACACCGACGCGCGCTGGGTGCGGCTGCAGCAGAGGCTGTTCAGCCAACCCGAGTTCACCGCGCTCGCAAACCATCCGGCACTGCGCGACGTCATGACGAAAATCCTGGAGGCCGCGCCGGTCGGCGGCCAGGGCAGCGTCTGCCGATTGGCGCCCCCATCGCTGCAACAAGCGCCGACCGCGGTGCACCGCGACTACGAGTACATGCCGGGGTCGACGCGGCGATGGATCGCGTGGCTGCCGCTCGGCGATTGTCCGCTCGAGCTCGGGCCGCTCGCGGTGTCGCCGCAATCGGCGCAGCAGGACAGCGCTGCCGATCTGCCCTGGGCCAGCGCGGCAATGCGCGCGGGCGACGTGCTGCTGGTCAACGTCATGACGCTGCATCGGGCTTGCCCGAACGTTACGCGCGACCGGGTGAGGCTGTCACTCGACTTCCGGTACGCGCATCCTGCCGACAACCCGAAGCCCACGTAATATTCGCGCGGCCGCCGAACGCTTCCCCAATTCTGCTGCCGGTTGGGCTACGATGATCCGCTCATCGGCGCGATCCTGTGTTGCCTCCGCAACTGCGCGCCGTCGGGGACGACCCCATGCCGATATCCGCTCCCGGATCGAGCCCTGCCGACACCCGGCTCGTGCAGCAAAAGCTCAACAGCTTCCCGGGCTCGGTGCTCCCGAAGCTCGTCGTGGACGGCATCTTCGGACCCAAGACCCGCGCGCGCACGATGGAGTTCCAGAGGCAGCGCGGCCTGGTGGCTGACGGCATCGTCGGACCCAAGACCCGCGCCGCGCTCGGAATGTCCACGGTCGTACCCAACCCGACACCCACCGCCGGGATCCCCGGGGCCGGAGTTGGGAGCGGGGGCGGCACGCAAACCGCCAACGCCGTGACCTCGGCCTTCACCGCCGCGCTCGACACTTGGAAGGGGCTGGCGCAGTTCACCGGCATCACCGTGAACAGCATCACCGCTCTGGGAGGGCCGGGCTGCCTCACGGGTCCCCCGCTTGGAGCGCTCATGATCCCGCGGTTCGCCACCATGGGTGCCGACGATCGCGCGATCGCCACCGCCGCGGCACAGGGAATCAGCTCGAGCTTTGCGGCGTGGCAGAACGGCGTCACCGTGCCTGGACTGCCGTGGTATCCGGCATTCGCTGCATTCCCGGGGCCGGTCGCTCCGCCCACGCCCAATGTCCCCTCGCCGGTCGTTGCGCTCGTGTCCGCGGGCCTCGCCGGAATGATGGACCCGAACGCACTGCAGAATTCAATGGCTTCGGCTGCGTCCGCGTCGATTCGCGATCGAGCAAGGCCCGTGTTCGCTGCGATCGCTCCGATGGTGATCGTTCAGTTTCAGAGCAAGATCCTCACTTCGATGGTCAAGGGAGTGCTCGGCACGGGTCCCGTGCCTACCTTCGCGCCACCCTATGTGCCGGTCGGCCCGGTCTTGGGCGGGCGGGCATTCTCGCCACCGGGCGCGCTGCTCTAAGGCGTCGACGGCCGCACGTATGCGACTGCGTCGATCTCGACGAGTGCAGCGGGATCGACCAGATGGACGACCTCGACGAGCGTGGACGCGGGTCGAGCGCCACCGAACAATTCCTTGCGTGCATCCCACACGCGCGACTTGTGCCGAATGTCCGCGAGGTAGAACGTGATCTTGACGACGTCCGCGAACGTGGCGCCGGCTTCGTGCAGCGTCGCCTGCATGTTGTGCAGCGCTTGCACGGTCTGCTGGTAGGGGTCGTTGCCGCCGACGATGTTGCGATTGGCGTCCCACGCGATCATGCCCGAGACGAAGACGAAATCTCCGGCCTGGATCGCAAGCGAAGTGGGGCTTCCAAAGTCGGGCGGGTACGCAAGTCCCGGCGTGATGATTTCGCGCATGATCGTCACTCCGGCTTGATGTCGGCCTGCTTCGCGACTTCACCCCACTTCTGGTACTCGCTCGCGAGCGTACGGCGCATGTCTTCGGGCGTCGTCGGCTTTACCTGATAGCCGAGGCCGGTGAGTCGATCCCGCACGTCCGGCGATGCCATCGTCGCCTGGAAGGCCTGGACGATCTTGCGCTGCACATCGGGCGGGGTTGCGGCAGGGACGGCGAGTCCGAACCAGACATTTGCGCTGTAGCCCGGATAGGACTCCGCGATGGTCGGCAGGTCAGGAAACTGCGGGACGCGATCCCGATCGGCCACGGCGATCGCACGAATCTTCCCGGCCTGGATCAGTGGCGCCGCGGAGCTCAATGCCGCGAATGCAACCTGGATGCTGCCGCTGGCGAGATCTCCCATCATCGGCGCCGCACCCTTGTAAGGGACATGCACCATCCGCGTGCCCGTGCGCGTGAGGAACGCTTCGAAGTTGAAGTGATGCGCGGTTCCGGTTCCCGGCGTTCCGTAGGAGAGCTTGCCCGGATTCGCCTTCGCGTAGGTGATGAGCTCGGACAGGTTCTTGGCGGGTGTGTCGTTCGAGACCACCAGGATCATCGGCATGAACACGCCGATGCCGATCGGCGCGAAATCCTTGTTGACGTCGAAAGGCAGCGACTTCGACAGCCATGGCACGACGGCCAGGCTGTCCTGGGCCAGCAGCAGCGTATAGCCGTCCGGAGCGCTCCTGGCGACCATTTCGGCGCCGATGTTGCCACCGGCGCCTGGGCGGTTGTCTACGACCACCGATTGTCCGAGCCGCTCGGCGAGGCCCGGAGCGACGGCTCGCGCGAAGGTGTCTGTCCCGCCGCCTGCGCTGAACGGCACGATGATCTTCAGTGGCCGCGTGGGGTAGGCCTCCTGCGCAGAAGCCGCTTGCAGGGCAAGGACTCCGATGGCGAGCGCCGCCAACTGACGAACCCAGCGTCTGCTATCCACGATCTGCTCTCCCCTGCGTCGGTGCCGCGAGACGACGGCCAAGTCTGATTATGCGGCATGTGCCATTTCGCGCTCATGCACGCACGCCGGCAGTGGAAGTCCTCGAACCGGAAGCGCTTCGGGCCAAGGTCAGGGAAGCGCACACCGTGGCCGCGGAACGGAACGCATAGGCTCGCGGGCCTGCGGCCCGCGCTTGCTTGGCTACCAAGAAACAGTTCGGCGCCGGACGGGTGTCGGGCGCCGAAGGGATGACCGGACTGGGTGACTGCGTCTCTTCAGTCAGAGCCGGGATTGGGCAAAGGTTACTTGCCCGGTTTAGGCGGCTTCGGCGGCTTCGGCTTTTTGTCGGACCCTGCCTTGGCGAACGCAGGTGCGGCACTCAGCGTCACGATTGCGGGTGCGATATACGCGGCTTTCTTGACGAATTCGCGACGCGCGTTCTTGGAGCCCGGCTGTTGGTCTGACATGGCTGACGTCTCCTGATCGATCCTGCTCGACTACCGGCTAAAACCCTAGGCTCCAAGCGTGCGTAAAATATGCCACCTTCATAATCATACTAAACCCATCGGGGAACCGGGGCAAGTCCCTGATCGCGCGTCATGCTCGTAGGACCCAAAGTCAGGGAAACGCGGTGGTCTCGGGGGTGTGGCATCCCCGAGCTGCGCGGCAACCGTCAGGAGCGAAACGCTCAGGCCGCCAGAGCCGCGGCGTCTGCGGCTGACAAACCGCCTGCCTTGGCCGGCATTGCGCAGTTCGCCTGCGCCGCCGCGAGGCGCGCGATCGGCACGCGCGGCGCCGAGCAGGAAACGTAGTCGAGACCGGCTTCATGGCAGAAGCGGATCGACTCGGGATGCCCGCCGTGCTCGCCGCAGATGCCGATCCCGAGGTCCGGCCGGGCGGCGCGTCCTTCGTCGACGGCCATCTTCATGAGCCTGCCCACGCCCTGCGTGTCGAGCCTCTCGAACGGATTGTCGGCAAGGATGCCGCTCGCGATGTACTGCGGAAGGAACTTGTTCTCGGCATCCTCCCGCGAGAACGAGTAAGTGGCCTGCGTGAGATCGTTGGTGCCGAACGAGAAGAATTCCGCGACCTGGGCGAGCCTCGACGCGGCAAGGCACGCGCGCACGACCTCCATCATGGTTCCGAACTTGAACTGCAGCTTCACGCCGTAACGCGATTCGACATCGGTCTGCACCGTCTCGACGACGGCCTTGACGCGCGTAAGTTCCTCCGCGTCGCACACCTGCGGCACCATGATCTCGGGATGCACGTCGATGCCTTCCTGCATGCACGACGCCGCGGCCTCGAGGATCGCCCGGATCTGCATCTCGTAGATCTCGGGGTAGGTGATGCCGAGCCGCACGCCGCGATGCCCGAGCATCGGGTTCACTTCCGACAGCAGGTGGACCTTGCGCAGGAGTGCCTCGCGGCTTGCGACCAGCGCATCGCCGCGCTTCGCCTTCTGGCATTCGATCAGACTTGCCTGCAGCTTGCCCAGGCTGTCGACGTACTCGCGGGGCAGCTCCTGGTCGAGGATGCGCAGCGTTCCAGGCAGCTCGCTGATGGTGCGCGTCATTCTTTTCAATTGATGCAGGTGGCTGATCTCGAATTCGAGCTGCGAGGCGCTGGGCAGGAACTCGTGCATGGGCGGGTCGAGCAGGCGGATGGTCACCGGCAGGCCCGCCATCGCGGCGAGGATGGCCTTGAAGTCGTTGCGCTGGATGGGCAGCAGCTTGTCGAGCGCGGCGCGCCGCGCCTCCGGTCCGTCCGCCAGGATCATCTCCTGCACGATCGGCAGGCGCTGCGGATCGTTGAACATGCGCTCGGTGCGGCAAAGGCCGATGCCCGTCGCGCCGTACTGCCGCGCGCGCAGCGCATCGCGCGCCGTGTCCGCATTGGCGAGCACGCGCAGCCGCGCGGCGTCGTCGGCCCAGGAAAGCAATGTCGCGAGCTCGTCGAAGAACTCGGCCTCCACCGTGCGGATCGCGCCCGGATAGACGTCGCCGGTCGAGCCGTCGATAGTGACGACGTCGCCCTCGTGCAGCACCGCGTCGCCGATGCGCGCGCGGCGCTCGCGCACGTCGATCGCGATGGCGTCGCAGCCCGACACGCACGGCTTGCCCATGCCGCGCGCGACGACGGCGGCGTGCGACGTCTTGCCGCCGCGGGCGGTGAGGATTCCCTGCGCGGCGAAGAAGCCGTGGATGTCCTCGGGCTTGGTCTCCTCACGCAGCAGGATCACCTTCTCGCCCGCCAGTCCGCGGTGCTCCGCGGTATCGGCGTCGAACACGACGTGACCCGAGGCCGCGCCGGGCGACGCAGCCAGACCTCTCGCGAGCGGCGCGACCTTGTGCGCCGGATCGAGGGTGGGCACGAGCAGCTGGTCGAGGAGGCCCGGCGCGATGCGCATGAGCGCGCCCGGCCGGGTGAGGAGACCGTTGCGGGCCATGTCGACCGAGGTCACGACCATGGCGCGCGCGTTCATCTTGCCGTTGCGCGTCTGCAGGCAATAAAGCCGCCCCTGCTCGATCGTGAACTCGAAGTCCTGCACTTCCCTGAAGTGCGTCTCCAGCCTGTCGCGAAGCTCGAGGAGCTGCCGGTGCATCTCCGGCATGTCGGTCGCGAGCTGCGCAATCGGCTGCGGCGTGCGGATGCCGGCGACGACGTCCTCGCCTTGCGCATTGAGGAGGTACTCGCCGTACAGCACGTTCTCGCCGGTCGCGGGGTTGCGCGTGAACGCGACCCCCGTTCCGGAATCGGTTCCCATGTTGCCGAAGACCATGGCGACGATGCTCACCGCGGTGCCGTTGGCCATCGCGCTGGTGATGCGGAACTGCCTGCGATAGTCGACGGCGCGCTTGCCGTTCCACGAGCGGAACACCGCGGCGATGGCGTGCTCGAGCTGATCAAAGGGATCGTCGGGGAACTCGCGTCCGGTCGCGTCGCGACAGACTTCGAGGAACCGCTCGGCGAGCTCCTGCAGTGCCTCGGCGTCGAGATCGACGTCCTGCACCGCGCCGTGCTTGCGCTTGACCTCGGCCATGACGTCGTCGAACGCCGCTTCGGGGACGCCCAGCGCGATCTTGCCGAAGAGCTGAACGAAGCGCCGCCACGCGTCGTAGGCAAAGCGCGCGTTGCCGGTCGCGCGGACGAGGCCCGCGACGGTCGCGCGGTTGAGGCCGAGATTGAGGATCGTGTCCATCATGCCCGGCATCGACATGGCGGAGCCGGAGCGCACCGACACAAGGAGCGGGTTCGTGCCGTCGCCGAACCGCTTGCCCGTCTTGCGCTCGAGTCCGCCGATGTAGTCGCGGACCCCGGACATGAGCCCGTCGGGAAGCCGCTCGTGCTCGAGGTAGGCGAGGCACGCGCCGGCGGTGATGACGAATCCGGGTGGAACGCGAAGACCGATCCGGGTCATGCCGCAAAGGTTTGCGCCCTTGCCTCCCAGGTTCATCCTGTCACCGGGATCGCCTTCGTCGAAGGCGTAGATGAAGCGCGTCGCCTGCATGATCGTCTCGACGAGGCGGGCCGGTCACCTCATGCCGACACGCGTGTCCGGGCTTCGCGCTGCCGGCCCAGCGTCGCCAGTTCCGCAAGCTGCGACAGCTCGCCCGCGAATCGCGGAAGCAGGTCGTTGGAGCTGACGATGCCGACGAGCACGCCTGCGCGGTCGATGACCGGAACCCGGTGCACGCCCTTGTCGTGCATCAGCTTGATCGCATCGGCGAGAGTGTCGGTTTCCTGGAGCGTCACGAGCTCGCCCCACGACACGAGGTCGCCGAGCTTGACCGCCTCGGGGTCGATCCCCGCTGCGATGACTTCGACCACGATGTCACGGTCGGTGACGATGCCGATCGGCATGCGCTCGTCGTCGGTGCGATCGACGATCACCACGTCGCCGACGTGATGCTCGCGCATCAGCCTGGCGGCGGTTGCAACGGTTGCCCCGGATCCTGCGAAGACCACGTCGCGGTTGCAGATGTCTCTGATGAACATATGCGGGCCCTCCGTTGGTTCAAGGGTAGTCCGCGGGGGAGTGTGGCCATTGACGCAGGTCAAGCGCGGCGGTGGCAGCCCTGGCCGCGACAATCTGCGATCATTCCGCAAGGTCTTCCATGCCGAGCCAGACCATCCGCTTCCGCACGGCCCCTGACGGCACGCGCATCGCCTGCGCCGAGTCGGGCAGCGGGCCACCACTCGTCAAGGTGGCCAACTGGCTGTCGCACCTCGAGTTCGAGTGGGACAGCCCGGTGTGGAGGCACTGGCTGACCGAGCTGTCGCGCCGCTACCGCCTCATCCGCTACGACCAGCGCGGCTGCGGGCTCTCGGACTGGAACGCGCAAGACGTATCGTTCGAGGCGATGCTCGCCGACCTCGAGATGGTCGTCGATGCGACGGGTCTCGCACGCGTCCCCTTGATCTGCATCTCGCAGGGCGCCGCACTCGGCATCGCTTACGCCGTCAAGCATCCCGGGCGCGTTTCGCACCTTCTGATCCACGGCGGCTACGCGCGCGGGCGCGCGACGCGGGCGTCGACGGAAAGCGAGCGCCAGATGGCGGACATGGTGCTCAAGATGGTCGAGTTCGGCTGGGGGCAGTCGAATCCCGCGTTTCGCCAGGCGTTCACCGCGCGCTTCATTCCCGGCGCGTCGCTCGAGCAGCAGCAGTGGTTCAACGAGCTGCAGCGAACCTCGACGTCGCCGGCCAACGCGCTGCGCGTCCTCGAGACCGTGGGCCTCATGGACGTCACGGAGCTCCTGCCTCGCGTCGCGTGCCCGACGCTCGTGTTGCATGCCGTGAACGACGCGGCGGTCCCATTCGAAGAAGGGCGGCTGCTCGCGAGCCGGATTCGTGGCGCACGCTTCGTCTCGCTCGACAGCCAGAATCACCTGCTGCTCGAGACGGAGCCCGCGTGGCGGCGCTTCCTCGAGGAGATGGAAGCGTTCCTGCCCGGGACGGCGGGCACGTCCCCCGCGTTTGCCGACCTGACTCCGCGCGAGCGCGATCTCCTCGAGCTCATCGCGCAGGGCCGCGACAACGCGCAGATCGCGGCGTCGCTGGGCCTGTCCGAGAAGACGGTGCGCAACCACATCACGCACATCTTCGCCAAGCTCGAGGTCGAGAACCGCGCGCAGGCGATCGTGCTCTCCCGCAACGCGGGCTTCGGCAAGGGCTAGGACACCGGTCCCATGCGTGCGGGGGCGAAAGCGGCCCCGCCTGGGACTGCCGCCTCAGGCGCGGCGGGCGCCCGATCCCGAGAATCTCTCTCACCGCGGAAACGCTTCCGCGCCCACTTCAAAGGAGAGATTCACATGCAAGCCATCGACCTCGCGAGCGCGGACAAGCGCTACGCCAAGTGCATCGAAGTTTCGAAGCGCATCCGCTGGGACATCGACCGCGACGTGATCCGCGGACGCCAGTTCGACGTCACGCACAAGTTCCTGCCCGACGGACTCACGCTGCTGCCGCGCATGCGCCTGCTGCACGAGGGCGAGGCGCGCCTCATGAGCCAGATCCAGGGGCGCACCTACGCCAACATGTTCGGCCTGGTCGAGCGCTTCATCGGGGCCAAGATCATGGAAGTGAGCCGCGACCACTGGCTGGGCGACCAGGTCGCGCTGGAAGCGCTGGTGCGCTTCACCGACGAGGAGCTGAAGCATCAGGAGCTCTTCCGCCGCATCGAGGCGATGATGGCCTCGCAGATGCCTCCGGGCTACACATTCGGCCCGCAGCCGAACGACGTCGCCGGCTTCGTGCTTGGCAAGTCGACCTGGGCCGTGCTGGGGCTGACCTGCCACATCGAGATCTTCACGCAGGTGCACTACCGCCAGAGCATCGAACCCGACGCCGCGATGTCGCCCCTGCTCAAGGACGTGCTGTTCTACCACTGGCGCGAGGAATCGCAGCACGCGATCGTGGACGAGCTCGAATGGCGGCGCGAGGACGCCAAGCTCACGTCGGAGGCGCGCGACGCGGCGGTCGACGATCTCATCGCATTGGTCGCCGGGGTCGACGGCATCGTGCAGATGCAGGCGAAAGCCGATGCGGCCTACTTCGCGATGGCCTGTGGTCGCGCGCTGACGGAGGCGGAGCGCGGGCAGGTCGAGTCGCATCTCCTCGCCGCGTACCGCTGGCAGTACATCGTCTCGGGGGCGCAGGAGCCGCGCTTCACCGGCATCCTGCAAGAGCTCGTGACGCCCGCGCAGATGCAGCGCATCGGCGGCGCGCTGGCGCCGCTGGTTGAAGCGACGCAGTGGGCATCGTAGGACCTGCGAAACGGAAGGCGCGGCAGCGCATCAGCGCGCCGCGCCTGCGCCTTATCCCGCGATCACCCCTTGACCGCAGATCGCGCCGTAGTCCGCCCGCTGCGCGAAGGACGCGCGCCGTCGGGCCGACTCAACCCCGACAGCATCATCGTCCGCGCCACGCGCGTCATGTTCTCGCCGTCGAGATCGCCGCCGCGCCGCAGCCACTCGAGCAGCAGCCCGTCCATGAACGCGACGAGCACGGCGGCGTACTCCTTGCCGGGGCCGACGTCGACCAGCACGCCTTCCTCGCGGCCCTGGTCGATCACGCGACCAAGGGTCTCGTACGTGCGTCGATACATGCCGTCGACGAACTTCTCGATGGGGTCCTTGGTGCCCAGGAACTCGAACGACATGAGGATGGGCAGGAACATGGTTTCGCGCTGCTCGATGGCCACGCGCGACCATCCGTGCACGTAGTCGACCAGCTTGTCGACCACGCCCTTGGTGGGGTCGTCGAGGCGCTTCAGGATCGGAAACAGGACGCGATCCTCGGCGCGGCGCAGCAGCACGAGCAGCACGTCGCGCTTGTCCTTGAAATGGACGTACACCGCGCCCTTGGTGAGGCCGGCGTCGCGCGCCATGTCGTCCACGGTCGTGCGATTGAAGCCGCGATGAACGAAGAGCTGCTCGGCGGATGCGAGCACGGCGGTCTCGGTTTGCTGCCGCCGCACGTGATGCGGCGTGACCGTCTTGCCTGCACGTGAACGAGGCGCGGGCCGGCTCGAGCCCGCGGCTGCTGTTGCCTTGTTGTTCTTGGTGGGCGGGGGCACTTCGGTCGTGGCGACGCGAACGGGACCGCCCATTGTATTACTGGGAAGCCGTGAACCGGATGCTGTCCTTGCTGCTTTCGATCAAGGGACGCCGGCACATGACGGCCTGCTCACTCGTGGGCACCACGAATTCCCAGAGCGTGGGCGGCATGCCGGTGCCGCGCTCGCGCCGACGCGCCCAATCCCAGTTGGAAGGTGCGCCCGCGTCTGCGGGAATCGCAACCTGCAAGTGGGACGCGACGCCTTCACCGACGATGCGCCGGAAGTCCGCCGCGAGCGAGGTCATCGTGGCTCCGCGCCATCCCGTCGCAGCCACCGGGTCCTGCTCCGAGGCCGCGAACCAGCGCGCAGCGAGCGGATAGCGTTTGGCAAAGGCGCGGCGTGCGGACTCGCGTTCGGCTTCGGACAGGCCCTGCAGTCCACCGTCGAGGTAGAGCGAATGGAACTCGCACTCGCGCTCGCACTGAACCGCGAAGTTGCCCAGCACGCGGTTCGCCGAAGTGTCGTACGCGCCGAACAGGGTGCGCAGCGCGTACTCGGCGAGCGATGTGGTGACGAGAAAGTCGGCCCAGTCGACGGGAGGTGCGTCGAGCATGTCCATGCTGTGCACCTCGATACGGGAGCGACCGAACTCGAGCCGCTCGCTCGAATGGCCCCACTCCTCCAGCATGCCGAACATCGACCGCGTATGCCCGAGCTGGTCTTGCGACATCGCGGCCAGCGCGTTGAAGTCGGTGAGGCTGCGCCCGTTCTGGATCAGCTTGATGTACCAGTGGCCCAGCACCCACTTGGTGTCCGCGATGCACAGAAGCTCGTCGCGAACTGCGT
>CAZIZD010000127.1:0-11165 GCA_964543615.1 uncultured Alcaligenaceae bacterium
ACCGGCAGCGTGAAATAGGTGTTGTGGACGGAGCGCTGCTTGCCGCGCAGGCCGTACACCGGATCGGGGGCGACGCCCTGCTCCTTCGCCTCGACCAGCTTGCGCTGCGACGGCATGATCACGAAGAACACGTTCCACGCCATGATCGTGCCCATCATCGCGCCCACCTGCAGGTACATCGCGCGGCCCGAGAAGACGTGCGAGAGCGCCCATGCAACGAGCGCGAAGAACGCGATCATCGTGATCGCGACCACGCGCTCGCGCGCAAGGCCGGCGCGCTTGCACAGCTGGTCGTAGAAGATCCAACCGGCGACGAGCAATCCCACCGAGATCGCGATCGCCTGCCATGGCGCGATATCCGCGACGTTGCGGTCGATCATGTAGAGCTCGGCGTGCGCGTAGTACATCACGACGAACAGCGCGAACCCCGACATCCAGGTCCAGTAGGCCTCCCACTTGAACCAGTGCAGCGGATCGGGAAGCGCCGCAGGCGCCACTCGATACTTCTGCACATGGTAGAAGCCACCGCCGTGCACGGCCCACAGCTCGCCGCCGACGCCGGCGTCCGCATCCTCCTTGCGCTTGGGCGGCAGGAGGCTGTTGTCGAGAAAGACGAAGTAGAACGACGCGCCGATCCAGGCGATTCCGGTGATGAGGTGCACCCAGCGGATGACGAGCTGGACCCAGTCGAGGGCGTAGGCTTCCACGCTAGCTTCCGCGGTACGTCGACCAGCTCCACGGCGAAACTAGGAGCGGCACGTGATAGTGCGCGTTCGCGTCCGCGACGCCGAAGTCGAGCACCACCTCGTCGACGAACGGAGGATCGGGCAACGCCACGCCTTGCGCGGCGAAGTAGTCGCCGATCGCGAACACGAGGCGGTAGCGGCCCGCCGAGAACGCCTGGCCCTCGAGCAGCGGCGCGTCGCAGCGCCCGTCGCCGTTGGTGAGGGCGTCGCGCACCAGCGCGTAACGTTCGCCCAGGTTACGGTGCAACGTGATGCGCACGCCCGCGGCCGGACGCCCGGTTGCGGTGTCGAGCACGTGCGTCGTCAGGCGTCCCATCGTCGCTTCCTTTCGTGATCGCGGCTCACGGGTATTGTATAAAGCTTCCATCATGAATGCTTCGACACCTTTCGAGCCCGGCTATCCGCGCGACCTCGCGGGCTACGGGCGCACGCCGCCGCACGCGCGATGGCCCGGCGGTGCGCGCATCGCGGTGCAGTTCGTCCTCAACTACGAGGAGGGCGGCGAAAACTGCGTCCTGCATGGCGACCCCGCTTCGGAAACGTTCCTGTCCGAGATCGTCGCGGCGCAGCCCTTCCCTGCGCGTCACATGTGCATGGAATCGCTGTACGAATACGGCTCGCGCGCCGGCGTGTGGCGAGTCCTGCGCCTGTTCCGCGAGCGAAAGCTGCCGCTGACGGTGTTCGGCGTCGGCATGGCGCTCGCCCGTCACCCCGACGTGGTCGAAGCCTTCCTCGAGGACGGCCACGAGGTCGCGAGCCACGGCTGGCGCTGGATCAGCTACCAGCAGATCGACGAGTACATCGAGCGGGAGCATCTCGCGCTCGCGGTGGACACCATCCGCCGCCTTACCGGGCGTCCGCCCGACGGCTGGTACACGGGCCGCGACAGCCCCAACACGCGCCGGCTCGTGGTGGAGCACGGCGGCTTCACGTACAGCGCCGACGGCTACGCCGACGACCTCCCCTATTACGTGCCGGTGCGCACGCGCCTCGGCGTCGCCCCGCTGCTGGTCGTGCCGTACACGCTCGACGCCAACGACATGCGCTTCGCGACGCCGCAGGGCTTCAACAGTGGTGACCAGTTCTTCACCTACCTCAAGGACGCGTTCGACTGCCTCTACGAGGAAGGCGATCCCAACGGACTCGACGCACCGAAAATGATGTCCATCGGGTTGCATTGCCGCATCGTGGGGCATCCCGGCCGCGCGGGCGCGCTCGCGCGCTTTCTCGACTACGTGCGCGATCACGCCGACGTGTGGATCACGCGGCGCATCGACATTGCGCGCCACTGGCTCGCGACGTACCCCTATGCGGAGGCCGAAGCGTGACGCTGGCCGAGATCAACGCCATGGACGAGGACGCCTTCGTGCGTGCGCTCGGCGGCATCTTCGAGCATTCGCCGTGGGTCGCGCAGCGCGCGTTCGCAGACCGGCCGTTCGCGAGCGTCGATGCGCTGCACGCGGCGATGCTGGCGGCGGTGGAGCGAGCCGGCGAGCCGCAGCAGCTCGCCCTGCTCCGCGCGCATCCGGAGCTTGCCGGCAAGGCGGCCGTGCGCGGCGAGATGACCAAGGACTCGGTGTCCGAGCAATCGGGCGCGGGGCTGTCGCATTGCAGCCCGGAGGAGTTCGCGCGCATAACCGAGCTCAACGCACGCTACAACGCGCGCTTCGGCTTTCCCTTCATCCTCGCGGTGAAAGGCTACGACCGCGCGAGGATCATCCGCGAGTTCGAGCGGCGCGTGAACCACGACCGCGCCACCGAGTTCAGGGAATGCCTGGCGCAGATCGCGCGCATCACGCGCTTCCGGCTGCAGGCGCTGCTGGGCTGAGCGCGGCCTGCGACGACTCCGCACGGGCCGGCCAGCGCCGGCGCAGGAGCAGGTAGACCGCAGGGATCACCAGCATCGACAGGATGGGCGCGGTGATCATCCCGCCCACCATGGGTGCAGCGATGCGCTGCATGATCTCCGAGCCCGGCCCGTGCGACAGCATGATGGGCAGGAGGCCGGCGACAATGACCGCCACGGTCATGGCCTTCGGCCTCACGCGCAGCACCGCGCCTTCGCGGATCGCGTCCTCGAGATCGGCCACGCTGGTCCTGCCCTGCGCGACGCGCGCTTCCCATGCGTGTCGCAGGTACAGGAGCATGATCACGCCGAACTCCGCCGCCACGCCCGCGAGCGCGATGAAGCCCACCGCGCTTGCCACCGACACGTTGTGACCGAGGAGCCAGAGGAGCCACACGCCGCCCACCAATGCGAACGGCACGGCCGCCATGATGAGCAGCGCCTCGTCGACACGCCGGAACGTGAGGTACAGGAGCAGGAACACGATGGCGAGCGTGAACGGCACCACCACCTGCAGGCGCGCGCTCGCCCGTTCGAGATACTCGAACTGCCCCGACCACGAGACGGCGTAGCCCGGCGGCAGCGTGATCTTCGCAACCTCCGTCTGCATGTCGCGCACCGCGGACTTGAGATCGCGTCCGCGCAGGTCCACGTACACCCAGCCCGCGAGGCGCGCGTTCTCGCTCTTGAGCATCGGTGCGCCGTCCGTGATCTGCACGTCGGCGACATCGGCGAGGCGGATCTGCGGCCCGCGCTCGGTCTGGATCGGAAGCTCGCGCAGCCGCTCGACCGAGTCGCGATACTCGCGCGGATAGCGCACGTTGATCGGGAAACGGCGCAAACCTTCCACGGTCTCGCCGATGTTGTCGCCGCCGACGGCGGACGCCACCACATCCTGCACGTCCGCCATGTTGAGGCCGTAGCGCGCCGCGCGATCGCGATCGATGGTGACGTCGACGAAGCGCCCGCCCGAAAGCCGCTCGGCCAGCGCCGACGTGACCCCCGGCACCGGCTTGACCGCTCGCTCGATCTCGCCGGCAATGCGGTCGATCTCCGCGACATCCGGTCCGGACACCTTGATGCCGACCGGGCTCTTGATGCCGGTGGCGAGCATGTCGATGCGATTGCGGATGGGCGGCACCCACAGGTTCGAGAGCCCGGGCACGCGCACCGCCTTGTCGAGCTCCGCGACGAGCGCATCCATGGTGAGGCCGGGACGCCACTGGTCGCGCGGCTTCAACTGGATCGTCGTCTCGAACATCTCGAGCGGCGCGGGATCGGTCGCGGTCTCGGCGCGGCCCGCCTTGCCGAACACGCTCGCCACCTCGGGCACCGACTTGATGAGGGCGTCGGTCTGCTGCAAGAGCTCGGACGCCTTGCCCACGCTCAGTCCCGGCAGCGCCGTGGGCATGTACAGAAGATCGCCTTCGTCGAGCGGGGGCAGGAACTCCCCTCCGAGGCGCATCGCAGGCAGCAGGCTTGCCGCGCCCACTGCGAGCGCCACGACGATGGTCGCGCGCGGAAAGCGCAGTGCGATCTCCAGGAGCGGCCGGTACAGCGCGATGAGGGCGCGATTGAGCGGGTTCCTCGTCTCGTCGGGGATGTTGCCGCGCACGAGGTAGCCCATCAGCACGGGGACCAGCGTGACGGCGAGTCCCGCAGCAGCGGCCATCGCGTAAGTCTTCGTGAATGCGAGCGGCGAGAAGAGACGCCCCTCCTGCGCCTCCAGCATGAACACGGGGACGAACGACAGCGTGATGATGAGGAGGCAGAAGAAGAGCGCCGGACCGACCTCGCACGCGGCGTCGCCTATCACGCGCCACTGCTCGGCGCCCGACGGCGCGTGCCCGTGCGCGTGACGGTAGCGCTCGAGATGCTTGTGCGCGTTCTCGATCATCACCACGGCGCCGTCGACCATCGCGCCGATGGCGATTGCGATGCCCGCAAGCGACATCACGTTGGCGTTGACGCCCTGATAGTGCATCACGATGAAGGCGATCAGCACGCCCACCGGCAGCGAGACGATCGCCACGAAGGCGGAGCGCAGGTGGAACAGGAAGACGAGACACACGAGCGCAACCGCGACGAACTCCTCGACCAGTTTCTCCGCGAGGTTGCGCACCGATCCCTTGATGAGCGTGCTGCGGTCGTACACCGGCACGATCGACACGCCCTTGGGCAGGCCCGCCTCGAGGCTCGCGAGCTTGGCCTTGACGGCGTCGATGGTCTCGAGCGCGTTCTTGCCCGATCGCATGACGATGAGACCGCCCACGGCCTCGCCCTTGCCGTCGAGCTCGGCGATGCCGCGCCGCGCCTCCGGCCCGACCGTGATGCGCGCGAGATCGGCGAGGCGCACGGGCACGCCGGCCTCGCTCGTCATCACCGGTATCTTGCGGAAGTCGTCGAGCGATTTGAGATAGCCGCGAGCGCGCACCATGTACTCGGCCTCGGCGAGCTCGAGCACCGATCCGCCCGTCTCCTGGTTCGCCCGCTGGATCGCTTCCACGACCTTGCCGTGCGGGATGCGATAGGCGCGCAGGCGGTCGGGATCGAGCACGACCTGGTATTGCTTCACCATGCCGCCCACGGTGGCGACCTCGGCGACGTTGGGGACGCTCTTCAACTCGTACTTGAGGAACCAGTCCTGGATCGCGCGCAGCTCGGCGAGATCGTGCCGGCCGCTCTTGTCGACCAGTGCGTACTCGTAGATCCAGCCCACGCCTGTCGCGTCGGGGCCGAGCGCGGGCTTGGCGTCGCGCGGCAGGCGCGACTGCACCTGCGAGAGGTACTCGAGCACGCGCGAGCGCGCCCAGTACGGATCGGTGCCGTCCTCGAACAGGATGTAGACGAACGAGTCGCCGAAGAACGAGTAGCCGCGCACGTGCGCAGCACCGGGCACGGACATCATCGTGGTCGTGAGCGGATACGTGACCTGGTTCTCGACGATCTGCGGCGCCTGGCCCGGGAACGTCGTGCGCACGATCACCTGCACGTCGGACAGGTCGGGCAA
The DNA here is from genome assembly GCA_964543615.1 of uncultured Alcaligenaceae bacterium. GTDB lineage: Bacteria > Pseudomonadota > Gammaproteobacteria > Burkholderiales > Casimicrobiaceae > VBCG01. The sequence goes on from CAZIZD010000127.1 coordinate 5,603, forward strand.
CGCGTCGAGCGGTGCGCGCGCGACCGCCCACGCGCCCCACGCCACGACGATGATCGTCGCAAGCAGCACGAGAAAGCGATTGTCGATGGACCAGCGGATGACGCGCGCGATCATGGCTTAGCCTCCGCGGGCTTGGGCTCCATCGGCTCCATTCGCGTCCCCGTCCCCTTGAGGCTCGCCTCCGAGTCGACCAGGAACTGCCCCGACACGACCACGCGTTGGCCCGGCACGAGACCCTTCCTGATCTCCATCATCCCGAGCGCCTCGGTCCCCGTCTCAACCGGGACTGCGCGGAAGCGACCCTCGTCCTCCGCGACGAAGACCACCGTGCGCTTGCCGGTCGCGATGACCGCCTCGGACGGCACCGCGACCACCTCCTTCGCGGCCTGCGGCACGAGGTCGATCGTGGCGAATACGCCGGGAACGAGCTTGCCGCCGGGATTGGCCACCTCGATGCGCGCCTTGATCGTGCGCGTCTGCACGTTCACGTCGGGCAGGATGGCGCTCACGCGTCCCGTCCACGTGGCGCCCGGCATCGAGGCTGCGCGCACCTCGACCTGCGTCCCGGGACGCACGCGCGCCGCGTCCGCCTCAGGGAGCTCCGCGTTGATCCACACGGAGCCCAGCCCCGAGATGCGGAAGAGCGGCGTGCCCATGGTGACGGTCATGCCCTCGCGCACGCCAATCTCGGTGACCACGCCGCCGATCGGCGCAACGATGGTCATGCGCGGCACGACCCTGCCTTCGGTCACGACGCGCGCGACCTGATCCTCCGACATGCCGGCAAGGCGCATGCGCTGCCGCGCTGCATCGGCGAGCGCATCGCCGCCGCGCATCGCGCGCGTGGCGAGGTACTCCTCCTGCGCCGCGACCCAGTCGGGCACGTAGATCTCGGCGAGCGGCTGTCCTGCGCGCACCGCGTCGAAGGGCGCGCGCACGAAGAGCTTCTCCACGAATCCGTTCGCGCGAGCCTGCACCGCGGCCTGGTCGCGCTCGTTGAACGCAACGGCGCCCACCACGGTGAGCGGCGCGACGAGCCTTGCCCGCGTCACCTCCGCCGTGCGCACGCCCATGTTCTGGCGCACGCGCGGGTCGATGCTCACGGTGGACCCGTCGCTGCCCGCATCCTCGTAGACGGGCTCGAGCATCATGTCCATGAAGGGCGACTTGCCGGGCTTGTCGAAGCGATGGCCCGGCACCATCGGGTCGTGCCAGTACAGCACCTTGCGTCCGGTGGCGGGATCGACGTCACCGGGCTTTTGCGGATCGCCCGCAGGTGCGGCGGGTTGGTGTGCCGCATGCGGATCGGCTGCGACCATGTCGCCGTGCTGCATGCGGCCGAGGCCGTAACCCGCCGCGAGCAATCCAGCGGCGACGATCAACGAGAGCGTGATGGGGACGGTGCGGTTCATCGCCATTCCTTCGTGCGGGTCGTGTCGAGGTAGTTGAGCTCGGCCCACAGGCGCGCGGTCTCGCGCTGGAGCATGAGCGCTTCGCGGCGGACGTCGAGCTCGTTGCGGCGCGCGGCCAGGACATCCGCGAGCGTGCCCTTGCCGCCTCGGTAGGCCGCGAGCGCGGCCGCGGTGCGCTCCCGCGCAAGCGGCGTGAGCGAATCGGCGTAGATCGCGAGGCGCTCGCGGTTGCCCGACCATTCCTCGAGCATCGCGGCCACCTCCGCGACGTGCGCGCGCAGTTCCTCCTCGCGCAACGCACGCGCCTGGTCGGCCATGGCGAGCTTCGCCGCGACCTCGCGGTCCTGGCGATTGGCGCGGTCCCACGGCAGCGGAATGTTCACTCCGAACGACATCATGTTGCCGTAGCCCGGTCCGCGCTGCTGGTACGCGACCTCGAAGCTCCAGTCGGGATCGCGGTCGGTGCGCGCGACCTCCGCCTCGGCCGACGCCGCTTCCTCGGTACGCGCGAGCGCGGTGATGCGGGGATGATGGACGAGCTGCGACTCGAGCGCGGCACGCTCCACCGGCACCGTCGCGAAGTCTGGAGGTGGGCCTAGCGGCGATTGCGCCTGCGGCCCCACCCAGCGCGCGAGCATCGTGACGGCGGTCGCGGCCTTGCGCCGCGCCTCGCTCGCCTTCTCCGAGATCGCGGCGCGCGACGCGCGCGCGGCAAAGATGTCGGGCTGGCCGCCGCGCCCCGTGCGATAGGCAAGCTCCGCCCCCTCGATCTCGAGATCCGCTTCGGCGGCCTGCTCGCCGATCAGGCGGACGGTGGCCTCGGCAAAGTAGCGGTCGATCCACGCGAGCGCCACGTCGCGCGCGATGGTGGTCTGCACGGCGGCCTTCTCGGCGAGGGCACGGTCCGCCTCGCGTTCGTAGCGCGCGGTGCGCGCGCGGCGCTTGGCATCGCTCGTCACTTCCTGCATGACGCCGATGCGCCCCATGGTCATGAAGTCCTTGTTGAAGCTCCCCGCATCGGGTCCGCTCACCGGAAAATTGTCGAGCCCGAGACGCAGGACAGGATCCTTCCACTGGCCCGCGGCAACGGCGGACTCGCGCGCGGCGACGGCGGCCGCATCCTGCGCTGGCAGCGCCTGCGAGCGCGCGATGGCGAGGCGTTGTGCCTCGGCGAGGGTCAGCGGCGCATCGGCGGCGGCGGCCGCGTGCGCGAATGAGAAGGCAACGAGTACGGCGATACGAAATGAAGGCATGGATTCCCCGCGTGCGTGAACGGAAGCGGCGCGCACGGCCCGACGGGCCGACGCGCGACGGCACGCGCGGGAATCAGATCAGGAACCTGCAGTAGCGGATGGCCATCGGCGGCGCCGTGGCCATTGCATCGAAGGAGGACGGGGGAACGAACGAAGCGCGCGGAACGCCCGGGAACGGCGGCTCGACGACGAGCACGGCCGACGCCACTGGGGCGATGTCCGGCCCGTGGGTGGAGGGCATCGTGGCACCCGCATCGCAATGCAGCGCGCAAAGGGTATCGGCCGCCGCCGGCGCGTGACCGGGGCACTCCTCCGACATTGCGGCCGACGGCATGCCGTGCGGATGCGAGAGGGGCGCGCAGGCATACGCGGCCGACGACACCTGCGCGAACAGGAGCGCCAGGAGCGCCAGCAGCGCAACAAGTTGCCGCCTCGTGATCATGACGTGCAGTCTAGCGCAGCAGGCGTGGCCGGCTCGATGATCCAGATCAACGGCCGAAGAGCCGGCCGAGGGCCTTGCCGACCTCGTTGGCGAGGGGGATCTGCGGCTGCTGCGGGTTCGCGGCGGGTGCCTGCCCGTTGCGCGCCGAGGCTCCTTCGAGCGCCACCTGGCAGGGACCGGGGCCGGACCCGTCGGCCCAGGACAGGAGCCCCTGGGCGACCGCGGACAGGCCGCTGGTGCCGATGGCGGCACCCACGCTTGCGATCACCTTTGCGGATCCTGCGGCATCGATGGCCACGCGGGGCGCGGAGAACGGTCCCGTCACGCGCACGAGGTCGGCGAGGGTCGCAAGATCGATCGAGATGCCCTTGCGCACCTTGGGATTGATGGAGAGGTCGAGCGTCTCGTCGCGGAAGTCGAGCGTGCCCGACGCCGACACGCCGAGCTTGTCCGTCTCGAGCGCCAGGCCCCGGTCGACGCGCGCGATGCCGTTGGCCACGGGAAAGCGCGCGACGGCACATACGAGCTCGGTCGATGGATCGCGGGCGCGGAAGGGATTGACCGCGGCAGCGAGACTGTCGAGTGCGGCAGCAGGGTCGATCCTGGTGTTCTCGAGCGTCGCGCGCCCGACCACGACGCGCACGTTGCCGGTAGCGGTGCTGGCCCACGCATGCGGTGAGTCGCCGCGCATCGCAAGGTCGAGCGAAAGGGACATGGGTCCGCCGCGCACGTCGCGCGACTGCCCCACCGCCGTCAGAAGCGCACCGAGCGAAAGCCCGCTGCCTTCGAGATGCAGCTTGAGCGCCGGGACATCGGCACCGCTCGCGTTGACGGAAAGGCTGCCTTGCAGGGTGCCGCCGAACGCGCCGAGCGAGAAGCGCGAAACGTCGAGGCGCGCGTCCGCGTTCGTCAACGCGACCTGCACGTCGCTGTAGGACTGCCCGCTTGCGAGCGTCAGCTTGCCGATGGAGAGCTTGCCGTCGGCGTCGGCGAGGCGCAGCGGGGCGAAGCTCACGGGCTCATCAGGAGCGAGGTACACGCGCCCGGGCGGCTTCGCCGGCGCGGCCTCCTGTTTGGCGGGGATCGCGGGAACGGGTACCGCGCTCATGGCGAGCGCAGGTGCCGAGAGATCGAAGCGAACCTTCGGGCGCGCGCCGCCCGTGTCGACCGCAAGCGAGCCCGCGACGGCATTCGCGCCCAGCAACAATTTGAGGTCGTCGAACGTGTAGCGCGCAGGCTCGGCCTTGATGCGCGTGGCGACCGCGAACGGCTGGCCCGCGACCTTGCCCTTGACATCGATGGGGTACGGCGCCTTGCGTTCGACGAGCGTTTCGATGCTGCCCACGTTGCCTTCGAGCGCGAGCGGCGTATCGCCGAACGCGCCGCGGAAGTCGACGTCCACGCCCGAGCGCAGCGCGCGCGGCTTCACGACGAGGGTCTCGACGGTGAGGCGCGACACCGCCGCCTTCGGGCCGTCCTGGTAGGTGAAGACACCGTCGGTCACGGTGATGTTGCCGATCGTGACCACCCCGGCGAGGCTGCCGCCTCCGGAAGCTTCCGGGGACGTGGAGGGCGATGCGCCGGACTGCCAGTTCTTCTGTCCCTTGCCGTCGGTCTCGAGCGCGACCGCCGGCTTGTAGAGCGCGATCTCCTCGATCTCGAAGCGGCGCGACAGAAGCGGCAGCAGCGACGCCGCGAGCTCCAGCCGCTCCACTTTCGCGAGCTCCTTGGCCCTGCCCCACGGCGCATTCGAGAGCACGACGTCGGTCAGCACGATGCGCGGGTGCAGCGACAGCGCGATGTGCGCCCCGCCGCGCACGGCGAGATCGCGCCCGGTCGCCGCCTTGACTTGCGCCTGGATGGGGGCGATCAGGGTGTTGGGGTCGATCGTCTTGACGATCACGATCGCGACGATCGCGAGTACGACCAGCAACGCCGCGATACCGAGGCCCACGCGTACGATGGTTTTCACGCGACGATTCTAATCGCTCCGCGGAGCGAGGCCGCCAAACCGTCGGCGCCTCCCCGGATTCGTCGGGGAATTGCGCCCGGTGGTCGCAACAGTGCACGTTCCACCGGCCGCGCGCTACCATTTCCCCGAACCGTGATGCGCTCCCTCACCGCTCTTTCGCCAGTCCCGCCGCAAGCGTGGTCGCGCACGGCGCTTGGCGAGATCTTCCGAGGCGTCACTCCGGCGCGGGTCGGGATCTTTCTCTTCTTCTGTGCCTGGCTCTCGTTCGGTTCCTCGCCGGCCGCTCAGGCCGCGTTTGCGCGCGACTGGGTGGGGATGCTGCAGGGATGGGCCGGGTGGACGCTCGCCCTTGCGCTTTGCTACGGGCCGCCGGCGCTCGGACTGGTCGCGATCGCCAACCGTCCTCCACGCTCGGCATGGGTCGCCGCGGCCGCGATCGCCGGCAGCATCGTCGCAGGCAGCCTTCTCTACCTGGGGCTCATCT
>CAZIZD010000128.1:0-11164 GCA_964543615.1 uncultured Alcaligenaceae bacterium
CGTCGTGCGCGAGCCGCTCCGGCCGAGTGCCGGCGCGGCGAACGGTCGACGCGTCCGTGACGGGCGCGCGGCCGGACTGCGGGTGCTGCAGCAAGGGCGACACGCGAAGCGTGGCGCCACCGCCATGCGCCAGTCGTCCTGCAACGGGACGAACGGGCGGCGACGCGCATCGATGCGCGAAGCGATATGGCGAAGACGCGCGATTGCTGCAGCACCCGAGAGATGTCGATCAGGATTCGACGAATGCGACGCGCGATGCGCGGCTCGTCACACGGCGTGCGTAACGACGTTGCGGAACAGCGATAGCGATCTACGGGTGCGAATCCGGATCGCCTGGCGCGGAGCCCGATGGGCCACCGCGTACCGTTCCGCGACGGAATTCGTACTCGTTCCCCGTAGCTCAGTCTGGTAGAGCACCGGCGCGCGAAGCCGGAGGTCGCACGTTCAAATCGTGCCGGGGAAGCCACTGGATAGCTCAGTCGGGTAGAGCATCGAGCCGATAACTCGAGAGTCGCGGGTTCGAATCCCGCTCCGTCACAGCCCTGAAACGGCTGCTGTCCTTGCAACACCGGAACGCGGCAACGCGTTCCACCGGGCTCCATCCCGGTGCGGTCGATCGCTCGCAACGGATCGATGCGGCACGGCGCACGTCGCGCCAGCGGGTGGAGTGACCGGCGTCGATGCCGCATGCGTGCGGCGTCGTGTTCGGAGCGTCGTCATCGAGACGGCGCAACGAGGCGACGCATCACGGGTTCGCGCGACGCCGGCCTCCGCTCCCGCGCGCGGGCGTGGGACGGGCCCGGCCCATTCCGGGATGCGATGGCGCGAGCGAGAAGCTCGCGACTGAAGTCGCTCCCACAATCCATCGCTCCTGTGGGAGCGACTTCAGTCGCGATCTTTTCCGAACGGAGGAGACGCCGCAACACCGGGCGATGCATCGCGGCCCGGGCACGACGCGGGGAGCGTCGGCGAATGGAACGCGATGCGCGATGAAGGAGAAACGATCATGGCTTTGATCAATCGTCTCGTCATCGCCCAGTACCAGCGTGGCCTCGAGTTCCGTGACGGGCGCTTGAGCGCCATCCTTGGTCCGGGCGTGTACTGGAAGTTCGGCGGATTCGGCCGCAAGCAATTCCTGGTCGAAGACGTCACGGAGCCGGAAGCGAAGTTCGCGAAGGCCGACGTGTACGTGCGCGAGAACCGCGCACTGACCGAACGGCACCTCGAGCTCGTCGTGATCGGCGAAAACGAGGTGGGACTCGTCCACAAGGACGGCAAGCTCTCGGCGATCCTGTCGCCGGGCGCGCGCCAGGTCTTCTGGAAGGGCCCGGTGCAGGTGCGCGTCGAGCGCGTCGACATCGCGAGCGAGCTCGCGGTGCCGGAGGCGATCGTGCGTGCGCTGGCACAGCCGGTTTCGACGTCGCTGCTGCGCGAGGCGGCTGCCGCCATCGTGCAGCGTGAAGTCCCGGCCGCGAGCGTCGGCATGCTGTTCGTGAACGGTCGCTTCGTGCGTACGCTCGAGCCGGGCGTGCACGGCTTCTGGAAGTTCCAGCGCAGCGTGCAGGTCGAAGTGATGGACCTGCGCCAGCAGTCGATCGAAGTCTCGGGCCAGGAAATCCTGACCCGCGACAAGGTCTCGCTGCGCGCGAACCTGTCGGCGAGCTACCGCATCGTCGATCCCGTGGCCGCGCGTACGCGTCTCGCCGACTTCAAGGAGACGCTGTACCGCGAGCTGCAGTTCGGCCTGCGCCAGGCGATCGGCACGCGCCTGCTGGACGGCCTGCTCGGCAACAAGGGCGAGCTGGACGCTTCGGTCGCCGCGTACGCGTCGGGCAAGCTCGCCGCGTTCGGCATCGAGCTCGACAGCGTGGGCGTCAAGGACCTGATCCTGCCGGGTGAGATGAAGGAGATCCTGAACCAGGTCGTGCAGGCCGAGAAGGCTGCGCAGGCGAACGTGATCAAGCGCCGCGAGGAGACTGCGGCGACGCGCTCGCTGCTCAACACCGCGAAGCTCATGGAAGGCAGTCCGGTGCTGAAGCGCCTGAAGGAGCTCGAGACGCTCGAGAAGGTGACGGAGAAGATCGACAAGATCACCGTCTTCGGCGGCCTCGACGGGGTGCTGGAAGGCCTCGTGAAGCTCGGGAAGTAATTCGGGTCGTGGTGCGTGAGTGCCACGGCCCTTTTTTGTATGAGTATGAGTCGGAGTATGAGTGCGCAGCCGACCAGCTCACGTCGGCCTCCGAGTCAGCGTACTCATACCCCGACTCACACTCATACTGCTCTCGCGGCGCAACGCAACATCGCCGCCAGGCTCTTTTCCACATCCTCATCCGTCGTCGCCCAGGACGACACGCTGATGCGCATCGCCGGCTGGCCCTGCCACACGGTGCCGCCGCACCAGCAGGTGCCGTCGGCCTGGATCGCGGCGATCGTGCGTTGCGTCGTTTCCGCGTCGCCGAACGACACGAGTACCTGGTTCAGCACGACGTCGTTCAGCACGGAAAAGCCCGCCGCGGCGAATCCTTCGGCGAAGCGGCGCGCCTGGCGGCAGTTGCGTTCGATCAGCTCCGCCACGCCTTCGCGCCCGAGCGCGCGCAGCGCGGCCCAGATGTCGACGCCGCGCGCGCGGCGCGAGAGCTCCGGCGTGTAGTCGGACGGATTGCGCTGCGGCGTGTCCGTTGGCAGGTAGTCCGCGGTGATCGCCATCGCGGCGCGCAGCGTGTGCGGATCGCGCACGAACGCGATGCCCGAGTCGTACGGCACGTTCAGCCACTTGTGGCCGTCCGTCGCCCACGAATCCGCGTCCGCGAAGCCGGCCGTGAGGTGCGCGCGCGACGGTGCCGCCGCTGCCCACAGCCCGAACGCGCCGTCCACGTGCACCCAGGCGCCCGCATCGCGCGCGCGCGGCACGACTTCGGTGAACGGATCGAACGCACCCGTGTTCACGTTGCCGGCCTGCACGCAGACGATCGCGGGGCCGGCGAGCTTCGGCAACGCATCGGCACGCATGCGGCCCTGGCCGTCGGTGGGCACCTTCACGACGCGGTTGCGACCGAGGCCGACGATGCCGAGCGCCTTGTAGAGCGTGGGGTGCGCCTCGGCGCTCGTGACGACGGTGATCGGCGGCGCGCCGAACAGGCCGTCGGCCTCGACGTTCCAGTCCGCGCGTTCCAGTACGGCGTGGCGCGCGGCCGCGAGCGCGCTCACGTGCGCGACGGAAGTGCCCGTGACGAACGCGCCGCCGCAGCCGGGCGGGAGGTGCAGCACGTCGAGCAGCCAGCGCAGCGCGACCTGCTCGAGCATGGCAGTGGCCGGCGTCGACTGGTAGAGGCCGGTGTTCTGGTCCCATGCGCCCGCGAGCCAGTTCGCCGCGAGCGCGACCGGCAGCGAGCCGCCGATCACGAAGCCGAAGAAACGCGGTCCGGCCATCGCCATCGTGGCCGGCGCGAGCGCGTCGAGCTGCGCGATGACGTCGCTCGGCGCGGACGAGCGTTCCGGCAACGGCACGTCGAGCGCGGCCAGCCGTGCGACGGCGCCGGGATCCGGCGCGACGCCGCGACTGTCCAGCTCGGCGAGGTAGGCCTGCGCGCGCTGCGCGGCATCGGCAAGGATTTGCGACATGGAAGCCCCGGTTCGTGAAAGCCGCGTCATGAGACTGGCACAACGCCGCCCGCGCCGGCGCCGGGACACGCCGGAACCGCGCATTCCGACGACCGGTGCAACACCCGCCGCGGCCGGCTGAATCGTGGCATTGCACCCGCGGGCGACCCCCTTTTCACCCATCGTGCGAGGTCTATACTGCTTTCGACGGTGCGCAATCCCGCCACCGCCGGCGCGACCGCAGAGGTGCTATCCCACTTGGTCATCAAGACGACGAATACGGTTCGAAAGAAGGCCGCTACACCCCGCTCCCGAAAACCCGCCGCTCCACCCACCCTGCGCCAGCAGGTGCTCGACGCAGTCGCCGAGCTGAAAGCGAAGGACGTGCGCGAGATCGACGTCCGCGGCAAGACCTCCATCACCGACCTCCTGGTCATCGCCAGTGGCACGTCCACCCGGCACGTGAAATCCATCGCCGACGAGGTGGTGAAGTTCGCGAAGCGCGCGGGCGTGGCGCCCTTGGGCGTGGAAGGCCAGCGCGAGGCCGAATGGGTGCTGGTCGACCTCGGCGACATAGTGGTCCACGTGATGCTCCCGCGCGTGCGCGAGTTCTACGGGCTCGAGCGCCTGTGGACCGTGGGCGACGACATGCCGGCGAACGCCGCGGTCGGCTGAGCTCCGCGCGCGACCAGTGCGCATCGCGCTGATCGCGGTCGGCGACAAGCCGCCGTCCTGGGTGCGGGACGGTTACGCCGACTACGCGAAGCGCCTGCCGCACCCGCACGCGCCCGCGCTGGTGGAGATCCCGCCCGGCGCGCGCAGCGCGACACGCGATCCCGCCCGCGCGATCGCGGAAGAAGGCGCGCGTGTCATCGCCGCGTTGCCGAAGAACGCGTACGTGGTCGTGCTCGACGAGCGCGGCGCGTCGTTGCTGATCGGTGGCGCGGATGGCCATGCGCCCGACGTGATGTCGCGCGCCGACGCGAAGTGGTCGCTGTCGCCGCTCGTGCTGCCGCACATGCTCGTGCGGCTCGTGGTGATCGAGCAGCTGTACAGGGCTTACACCATCCGGAAAGGGCATCCGTACCATCGGGCGTGACGTTGCTTTCCTGATAGCGAATGCACCGCACCTTCTTCGAGGCTTCTCGAAGGGAGTGGGAGCGGCCCATGGCCGCGATCAGAAGAAATCAGGTGCGGAGCGCGATCGGAAGCGCTTTCGGAGTCGCGGCCACGGGCCGCTCCCACTTCCTCCGAGACGCGTGGAGGTCGAGCGCGAAGTCTCTTGATTCAAGGGAACATGAGAGCCGGTCACGGCTTCAACGCCAACCCCACCTCCGCCACGCGCCCGTCGCTGCCGACGTCGCGCACGATCAACTCGACCTTGCCGAGACGCAATCGGTCGCCCACCGTGGGCGCGGAATCGAATTCGCGCGCGAGCGCTTCGGACACCGTGAGCCCTGAATCGCGCAAGGGCACCGCGACGCCGTAGCTCGCCGCGATGTCGGACAGCGTGACGTCGGGCGCCAGCGCGAAATCGCCGAAGAACTGGCGGTCGGATTTCTCCGGCCGGCGCGTCGCGGCGAAGATCCGGTCGAGCAGCGCGATGCGCTCCTCGGTGACGATGAGGTAGACGAGGTCGCCTACCTGCAACGGGCCGGCTTCGCGGATGCGCATCGATTCGCCGCGGCGCACGACGAGCGAGGGACGCGACCAGCGCGGCAGCGTGGCACCCGCGGCGATCGGGCTGTTTTCCGCGATGCGATAGCAGACGAGCTCGTGGCCATCGAGGCCGGGCATGTCGAGCGCATTGCGTTCCACCGGCCCGCTGCGCGCAGGCACCACCTGGCGCAGCCACCGCGCGACCGGCACGAGTGTCCAGCCCTGCACGAGCAGCGACACGAGCACGATTTCGAAAGTGACGTTGAACATCGTGCGCGCGTGTTCCACGCCCGCGAGCAGCGGCAGGATCGCGAGCAGCAGCGAGACGGCGCCGCGCAGCCCGACCCAGCCGGTGAGCAGTGTCTCCTCGCGCGAGAACCCGAACGGGAACAGGCACAGCGCCGCGGCGAGCGGGCGCGCGACGAGCACGAGCACCGCCGCGAGCGCGAGCGACTCGCCGAGCAGGCTCACGAACTCGCTGGGCGTCGCGAACAGCCCGAGCGTGATGAACATGACGATCTGGCCGAGCCATGTGAACGCGCCCTGGAAGCGGCGCAGTGCGACGCCTTCCGTGATGCGCGCGTTTCCGACGACCAGGCCGGCGAGGTAGACGGCGAGGTAGCCGCTGCCGCCGAGCATGTTCGTCGCGGCGAACAGGCACAGCGCGAGGCTCGTCGCGAGCAGCGGCACGAGCGCGCGCTCGAGCGGAAGGCGGCGCAGCAGCGCGGCGATCGCCCAGCCGCCGGCGACGCCGAGCGCCCCGCCGAGGCCCATTTCGCGCAGGAATTCCAGCAGCAGGTGCCAGCCGCCGATCTCGCTGCGCGTCGCGACGATCGACAGCAGCGCGGTGGTGAGGAAGATCGCCATCGGGTCGTTCGTGCCCGACTCGATCTCCAGCGTGGATCGCACGCGGTCGCGCACCACCGCGCCGCCGACGCGCAGCAGGAAGAAGACGGCGGCCGCGTCGGTGGAACTGACCATGCCGGCGACGATCGGCGTGACGCCATAGAGCACCTGCATCTGGCGGGCGACATTCTCGCTCATGGTGAAGGCATAAACCGGCACCGGCGGGCGGTATTTGGCCACCAGGCGGGCGCTGGCGCCACCTGCGGTAAAGACGACAATCGCCACGGCGCCCATGTTGCGCGCGGCGTGATAAGCGGCGTCGGCGACCACCTGGGGGACGGTGGCGTCGATGACGGGGGGATGCTCGGCGTAGCCCCGCAGGCGGAAGCTGACTTCGGTTTGCGCGGCGATGCGGTCCATCATGCGGACGGCTTCGACGGGATAGCGGCCGGTGGAGGTTTCGGCGGAGAGCATGATGGCGTCGGTGCCGTCGTAGATGGCGTTGGCGACGTCGGAGACTTCGGCGCGGGTGGGCGTGGCGTGCTCGATCATCGACTCGAGCATCTGCGTGGCGGTGATGACGTACTTGCCTTGATCCCGTGCTTTTTCGATGATCGACTTCTGAATGTGAGGCACCTTTTCAAGCGCCATTTCGACGCCGAGGTCGCCGCGGGCCACCATGACGCCGTCGGTCTCGTTGAGGATGGCATCGAGGTTTTGCCAGGCTTCGGGCTTTTCGATCTTGGCGATCACCTGGACATGGGAGTCGCGTTCCTCGAGCATCAGGCGCAAGCGGAGGACGTCCTGTGGCTGGCGCACGAAGCTGAGCGCGACGAAGTCGATGCCCTGCTCGAGGCCGTAAATGAGATCGGCTTTGTCCTTGCGCGTAAGCGAAGGGGTGGAGACTTGGACGCCGGGGAGATTGATGCCCTTGCGGTCGCCAATGGGGCCGCCCTGCAGCACTTCACACACGGCGGTGGTGCCGTCGGTGGACAGCACGCGGAGCTCGACCACGCCGTCGTTGAGCAGCACGCGGTCGCCTTCCTTGACGTCGCGCGCGAACTCGGAGTAGGAGGTGGAAGCGCCTTCCTGGTTGCCCACGCGGGGCTCGACGCTGATGCTGAAGCGCTGGCCTTGAACGAGATCGCAGCGGCCGTTTTCGAAAGTGCCCAGGCGAATCTTCGGTCCCTGCAGATCGAGGAGAATGCCGGCGTGGATGCCCATCTCCTCCGCCACGGCGCGAACGATGCGGATCCGCCGCCCGAGGTCGTCCTGCGTGCCGTGCGAGGCGTTCATGCGGAACACGTCCGCACCGGCTTCGAGCAGGCGGCGAACGATTTCAGGCGAATCGCTGGCGGGGCCGAGCGTCGCGACGATCTTGGTATTGGGCATGATTTCGGGGAGGCGCGAACTGGGCGGCAGCCTTTATTTTCGCACGCCGGATCGTATACTGGGCATGAATGATCCGTTACGCGCTGCTGAGTGTTTTGTTCGCGCAGGAAGTGTCGCAATCGGGCCTGCGCCTCGAAGGGGCGCGGGCGATGGTGGCGCAACCTGCGAGAGCGAAGAGCGCCATGGTCGCCTCGGTGCACGAGTTGGCGACGCAGGCGGGGCTGGACGTGTTGAAGCAGGGCGGCAACGCCGTGGACGCGGCCGTGGCGGTAGGCTTCGCGTTGGGCGTGGTGCATCCGGAGGCGGGCAACCTGGGCGGATCGGGCTACCTGCTGTTGCGGATGGCCGATGGCCGCATGACGGCGATCGACTACGCGGGCACGGCGCCGACGGGATCGAACCCGAAGATGTTCGCCAATGCCGGCGAGGCGCAGGTGGGCTACAAGTCGATCGCGGTGCCGGGCACGGTGGCGGGGCTGGGGCTGGCGCATGGGAAGTACGGCAAGTTGAAGTGGAAGGATTGTCTCGAGCCGGCGCGGCGGTTGGAGGCGAATGGATTTCCGGCGTCGCAGCGGATGGAGCTGATCCAGAAGCTGCAGGTGCCGGTGATGAAGAAGTATCCGGAATCGGCGAAGATTTTCCTGCACGGCGCCGAATCGCCGTTGAAGCAAGACGAGGCGGTGAAGCAGGGAGATTTGGCGGCGACGATCAAGCGCATGCAGCAGAAGGGCTGGCGTGAGTTCTACACGGGCGAGACGGCGCGGCGGCTGGTGGCCGATCTTCAGGCGCATGGCGGGCTGATCACGCTGGACGACATGAAGGGCTACACTGCCGAGGAGCGCGAGCCGTTGCGGGTGATGTATCGCAAGCATCCGGTGTTGACGATGCCACCGAGCTCGAGCGGCGGCGTGGCGCTGGGCATGATGCTGAACGTGCTGGATCGCTACGCGATGGAGGTCGGACGCGAAGGGTCCGCGGGCGTGCGGCATTTGCAGATCGAGGCGATGCGCCGTGGTTTCGAGGCGCGCACGCGGGCGATGGGCGCCGACGATGATCCGAAGGTGATCGCCGAGGTGCTGGAGCCACGCTATGCCGCGACGCGCGCTCGCAACCTGAGCCTCGAGCGGGCCACGGCCGAGGGGCGTCCGGCGGCGAAGGCCGCGCCGGAATCGCCGGATACGACGCATTTCACCATCGTGGATCGCGATGGCAACATGGTGACCAATACCTATACTTTGAGTGGATTTTATGGGTCGCAGGTGATCGCCAAAGGCACAGGCGTGCTGCTGAACAATCACATGTCGGTGTTCTACGGGCCGACGGCCGGGAAGCTGTTGCGGCCGGGGCGCCGCTATCCGTCGACGATGGCGCCGACGTTGGTGCTGAAGCCGGACAACTCGCCCATGCTGGCGCTGGGCACACCGGGGGGCGCCACGATCCCGTCGACCATTGCGCAGGTGATCTCGAACGTGGTGGACTTCAAGATGTCGCTGCGCGACGCCGTGGAGTTTCCACGCCTGCACTACGCGGGGACGTCGGTGGAAGCCGAGCCGGCGGCCTTGGTGTACGACGTCGCCGAGCGGTTGAAGGCGATGGGCCACAAGCTGAACGAGCGTTACCGGTCGCAGGGCGACGTGCAGGCGGTGATGATCGAGGAGAGCGGGTGGCGGGTGGGCTGGTCGGACGGGCGCCGGGGCGGATCCGTAAAAGGGTACTAACGATCCATGGCCTGATCCACCTGGTCGGGTGACCATGGGACCATGCGTGATCTCACTCCTCAAGACCAAAGTTCCCTGGACTCGCTGTTCCGGATGGACACCGTCCGGATGGAGTTCGAGGAAGACGAAGACGATCACTCGCTGTTCGTCACCAGCCTGGCACGGCTGAGCGCCGGGTTACGCAACGCCTCAACGGGCGTGCGGACCTCCGAGCCGGTGCCCTCCAGCCCGGCTGAATGAGGGTTTCGAGCGCCCGAACCGTGGGGGGCGAGGCTGGAACGAGAGAGCCGGCCCCGCCCCATTGTTCTTTTCGCGCGCTCAAGGGCCGACCGGGAGCGCATACTCGCGGACCAGGGTCTGGCCGCGGAACAAGCGCACCCAATGTGAGCCGGCAGCGACGCCGGGCAGGCGGACGACTGCCTGGCCGCCTTCGAGGCGGGCGTCGGCGGAAGCCTGAGTCTGGCCGTTCGCATCGGCCAACTCCACGCGCAGCGGAGCAGCGGCCTCCAGCCCGGTGAGATCGAGCCGAAGCAGCAGCGTTCGCCCGGCCGGCGCGTTCGAGGCGGACGGTGATTCGCCGCGCATGGCCAGCAGCGTCAACTCCGCCGGCGGTTGTTCCAGCGGCCGGCTCTGGTAGATGACGAAGCCCAGCATGGCGAAAGCGGGCACCAGCCACCAACCAGCGCCCAAACGGCGGGCGCGGGCGGCGATCTTCTTCTCCAGGTCACTGCGGGCTTGCTGGGCGGCCACCGGGGCGGCCTTCAGCAGCCGGTTGAAGTCGTCGGCCTCCTGCTGACGGCGCTGGCAGTGCTCGCAAATCAGCAGGTGTTGTTCGGCAATGTTCAAAGCCTCATCGGAGAGGCGATGGCAGGCGTAGAGATCGATTGTCTCTTCGCTCAAATGTTGCAGGGCCGGCATGACGGCGCCAGTCCCCGAGCTCGAGTAATTCATCAGTTCAAACCCTCTAGTCGTTTGCCTCGGCGGGCAGTTTTTGCGCCCTCCGGATGTCCGGGAGCGTTCATTTTTCTTCGAACCGCTTACTTCGACGATGTAGCGGCTTTTCTCTGCAAGAGGATACGGTCGACGTTGTTGGGAGCGACGCGCCGGCGGCCCATCTCGGACAAGCGGGCTTTGGCGCGGGATTTCAAGAGCCGGTATTGAGTGTCGGTGAGACTCATTTCCCGGCAGATCACCTCCTGGGGTTGTTCCAGCATGTAGAAGCGAACCAGGACCTCGCGGTCGCGGTCCGGCAGGGAGTCGAGGAGTTCGCGCACGATGGCTTCGTTCTGGCGGTCCATGGCGGACTCTTCGGGCGTTTGGCGGAAATCGTAGGAGGCACGGATGGTGGCCTCACGGTCGTCGGTATCGACCCGCGAGAGGGGGTCGCGCCCGAGGTAGTAAGCGATTTGGCGCCGGACGATGGTGCGGATGAAGCCGAGCAGGCGCTCGGGCTCACGGAGTTCCCCGGCGCGGATGGCCTGAACCACGATGAGGAACGTGTCGTGAACACGGTCGTCGAGGTCAGCGCCGCCGAGCACGCGGAACATCTGAAAGCGAATTCCTTTCCAAAAGATGCGATAGAGAGACTCGAGAGCTTCGCGGTCGCCATCGCGAACGCGTTCTACCAAGTCGGCGGCCGCGGCGAGCACGGACTGCAACTCGGTGGCGAGCACTTCCGGAGCGTCGTCCGGAACTTCTGGCGAAATGGGGGCGGCGACGGAGCGGTCGCGGCGGGTCATCTCCCGAACGGGCGCGATGACTGTCTCATCAAGAAACGCCGAGAACATGTTAGGCATTCCTCTGAACCGGTTTCGACGAAACATGGAATCCCCTGGACAAGCGGGTCATCAATTCCTTCCCATGGAATAGTAGGCAGCCCACGTCACCGGCGGGATGACCCCGGTGCGGCGGGCATCGATCATGGCTCCCCTGAGGGCGCGCGCGGCGGC
>CAZIZD010000129.1:0-5643 GCA_964543615.1 uncultured Alcaligenaceae bacterium
TGCGACCATCAACTTCCGCCCGCTGCTCGCCATCGAACTGTTCGAGGCCCAGGCCGTCCCCGAGCCCACGGCTGCCGCCCTCTTGGGGCTGGGCGGCTTGAGTTTGGCCTGGCGTTCGCGTCGCCGCCGCGAGCGGGAACTGCTCGCCGTGGTACTCGTCTTTCACCGGGTCGTACTGGAGGCAGTGCTGGCACCAGATGTCGCGCGACCACGGCTCGTTGATGCCCTTGTACGTGGCGAACCAGTCCGCGTTCGAGATGAGCCCGCCGTTCGGGTTCTTGCGCAGATAGATCCCCGGCTGATCGTGGCGTCGGCAGCGCACGTAGTATTGGTACTTCGAGTCGTCCGCCTTCGCGATCTGCGTCGCGCGCTGACGGCTCTCGAGCTGGAACGCGCCGAGCAGCGCGGCCGCGTCCTCGACCGTGCCGGCGTCGGGCAGCTCGGTCACGATCTGCGCGGCCGCTGCGCGCGCGCCCGCGGGCTGCATTTCGCCCATCGGCTGCGTGAGCGGTCTTCCGGCCGGCGCCTGCGGTTGCAGCGGCGGACTCGGTTGCAGGGTCGTCGTTTCGAGCTCGATGTTCTTCGGGGCTGCCACTGGTGATGTGACCTACGTCCGCCTGGGTTGACTCGCCACGCCGGGAGCAGACGGAGTGCTCTGGGTGGCCGCGATCATCGCGAGTTCTTGTGCGCGCTTCTGCTGAAGCTGCGCGTCGTGCAGTTGCCAATGCGCCATGATGAGCGCTTTCAGCTGGTCGGGGTAGCGCGCCCAGCGGTCGGAGTGCCGCTCGCGCTTGATGACGCGCATGTGCGCGCGGTCGTCGTCGATCGGCAGAGTCGGGTAGCCCTGGAGCGTTTGCCAATTCGCGACCATCTCGCGAATCTCCTGCTCCTGCATTTCCTCGTCCTGCGTCATGTCGTCGATCAATTCGTCGGTCGTCTTGTAGCGCAGCGCTTTCAGCACGGCCTGACGATCGTCGGGGTTCGTCGCGGGGTTGAGGAGACCGCCCTTGACGAGTTCGCTGAGCGTCTGACGGAAGTCGTTCGACGTTTCGAGCTGCCCCGGCTCCGCGAGGATGCGGATGTTGTTCGTGAGATCCGACGCCGAGAACGCGCGCGCGGCGAATTCGCCGTTCGGCCCGCGGTACATTGCGACGCGCTCGGTCGAGTAGCGGATTTTGCCGAGGCCGAGGAACTGCTCGTACGTGCGCTGCTCGGCTTCGAGCATGTTGCGCATCGCGTGCGAGAGCGCGATGTCGCGATCGGCGTTCATCGCCTGAATTCCGGCGCCCGATCGCATCTGACCCGGCTGCTTCGACGTGTCGAGATTCGACTGGCTGCCGAGCTGCGCGATCTCCGCGTCGCACATGAGCGCATTGTTCTGCGCATCTTTCGGCATCTGCGGAATCGGGAACGCCTTCGGCTCTCCCATCGCCGGGTTGTAGTCGTACACCGGGCCGGGGAGGTTCGTGAGCTTGTTCGGCGCGATGCCACAATTCTGCGGCACCATGATCCCCGGCTTGCAGTACAGCTCCTCGTACATCGCCTGGAGCGAGCGCGAGCGATTGCGCCGGTACTGCGGCTGGATCAGCGCGCCGGTCAAGCTCAGGCCCCAGAAGCGGCCCGTCATGCGCGCGTAGTCCCACTTCACGACCGGGATGTGCAGCTTGCGCGAGCGATCCGCGACGTACGGGTTCTCCGTGTCGCGCAGGCAGCGGCCGCCCGCGACCGCCATGAACCGGCCCTTCATCCCGTTCGAGCGGGCGGGACGTTCCCAGCAGCGCGTGAGCCACACGCGGTTCTTGTATTCGAGCTCGTAGCTCGCGTACGCGGCGCTGCGCGTCGAGCCCGACGACATCAGCGCGAGCGCTTCCTCGAAGCGGTGCGTGCTCGCCGTCGCGTCCTCGACGGCCATGTCCTTCTCGTCGGCGCCGAAGACGTCCGCGACGAGATCCCGCGGCAGGTACTGGTGGATGCAGAACCACCGGCAGTCTTCCATCGAGCCCTTGCTCGCCATGTCCGGGTACGCCTGGAAGAGCGGGAACGCGCGCGAGCTGATTTCGCCCGGCGCGAGATCGTCGAAGAGTCCGTTCTGGTCGCGGTACTGCTTGTCCTCGGGCGACATGCCCATCTCGTCGACGACCGAATCGTCGTTCTCGCCGAACCAGTAGAAGCGCTCGAGATCGCCCTTGTCGGGATCCCACTCGTTCAGGATGAACGACGTTCCCGTGTTGATCGCCCAGAGCAGCGCGTCAGACTTGACCGACGTGAAGTTCGTCACGGCGCACTGGTGTTCGAGCGCCGCGGTCGAGATTGACGCGAGGTTGCGCGCGAGCGGGTCGCCGCTTTGCGGCACGACGCCGAACTGACCCTCGACGCCCATCAGCTTCGCGTGCGTGCGCAGCACCTCGACGCGCACGAGGTTCGCCGCGTACTCGATCTCGTGCGGGCTGCGCTTGGGCACCTGCACGATCTGGTTGCCGATGATCGCGAAGCGCTGCGTCTCCGAGCCGTAGAACAGGCAGTTCCGCAGCGCGTCGACCTCGATGTTCACGCGGCTCGTCGCCTGCGCGTGGCGCGGAACACGCTTCGTCAGCAGCTCGACGACCTGGCGGCCTCGCTCGTCGTTGAGCGAGAGCAGCGTCCCGGCCTTCCGGCCGAGAGCCTTGAGGGCTTGGATCATCCGCCTTCGGGGAAGATCACGTTCGGCTCATCGGGCTGCGGCTGGTGTTGCCGCGTCGGCTGCGTGTGCGCCAGGGGCGCGAGCTTGGGATCGTTCTTGACGGCGAGCATCGTCGCGAGCTCGTGGTTCTGGATCTGCTCGCGCTGCGTCACCTTCGTGAGCTGGAAAGCCAGCAGCACGACGGCAACCGCGAGGACGAGAACGGCCAGGAGCAGTGCGATTTCAGGCGCCATCAGGTTCGATGTCGTACTCGCCGCCGTCGCCGGCCGCAAGTTCTTGCTCTCGATGCTTCCACCACAGCGCGGTGGCGTCAAGGGGCTTCACGTCGTCGGGGCTCACGAACCCGCGTTGGACTGCGTGCCGGCGCGCGATCAGCGCGATCGAGAACGCGGTGAACGAATCGTCGTTCACGCCCTCGAAGAAGAGCTCGTCGTTCTCCTTGTAGCGCGCCGCGGCGATCTCCATGACGAGCCCCTTGTCGGGGATCTCGACCCGATCCGCGATGGCCGCGCGCACGGCGTCGATCATGAGCGGCTTCGTCTTCATCGTCGTCGCCCAGCCGAGCTCTTCGGTGACGCGCAGGTGCACCGTCGACTGCTGCGTGCGCCGGTAGAGGTTCGGGTACTCCATGTCGCGCGCGGCGATGCACGCGGAAACGCCGTGCTGGCTCGGGTGCGTCTCGAATGCGAGCAGCCCCGTGTTGTAGTGCCACGCGAGCATCGCGCACATCCGGCCGAACGGGATCGGGTCGCGCTTGCAATAGAGCTTCGCCACGAGCGCGCACGAGCGGGTCTCGACAACGCAGCACGATGCGCGGTCAGCCGCGTAGCCGCCGCTCGAGGCGTCCGCGCCGAGCACGTAGCGCTCGGTCGGCTGCGGGTGCCGCCAGATTTTCAGCGGGCCGCCTGCCGCGCCGACGAGCTGGAACCGGCCCTTCTGGATGTCAGCCATCGTCGTTGCTCGTCTCGGGCGCGCGGTCTTGCGGGTTCGAGTAGAACGGCGCCTTGCGCACGAGCGCGCCAGGAATCCGCGGGCCGTCCACCTCGTCAGCGTTCGACACGTCGACGATCTCGCCGCGGAACTCCGGCCGGCGCGTGTTCATCTGGTAGTGCGACACCGTGGTCGGGTCGAACACGAGGCGCCCCGTCGCGGCGAACGCCTCCTCGGGCGTCGCGGGGTACTCCGCCTGGAAGTCGGCCCACGTCTCGGGCCTGAGCGGATCGCCGTTGTGGTTGTCGGCGATCATCTGCCGGCGCCACGCGAGCTGGTCGTAGTCGACTTTTCGCCACCCGACCCCAATCCGGCGCTGTCTTGTGGAACCGTTCTCGGTGACAGACTCCCAGCGGTCCTGCGGGCTCCAGCGCTGGAAGTACGACGTCCTGAGCAGCCACTTCTCGTGCTCCGTCAACGTCGCATGGATCTCGTCCGACTTCGATTTCGGCAAGGACTGCCCACCACCAAATGTCTTTGACCATCGGTATCCGGGGTTCGAGAACCACGCGAAGAAGTTTGCGTTCCACGCGGTCGTGCGTTCGCGCAGCGGCAGACTCTTCTGCTTCCACGCCTTCCAGAACATCGTGTAGAAAAGCCCGCCTGTTCCATTCGCGGTCGAGAACACGAGCGCGACTGATCCCTTGATGTTCGGAACGCTATTGATCGTCGAGCGCGCTTTTTCTTCAGCGTCCTCCCAGAACGCGAACTCGTCAAAAATGCCGATCGAGAACGTGAATCCGCGGCCGGGGTTGTCCTTCTTCGCGCTCGCGATTCGCATGGACGTGCGCTGCGGCGCGTCGAGCGTCTTGAATCCTGCTTGGTCTTGCGTCAGCGCAAAGGCCCAGGACTTCCCGCCCGCGCGCGGCAGGTTCTCCTGCATCACGTTCGTCATGTCGAGCGCGTGCGCGGCGGTCTCGTTGTCCTGCGACACGACGAGAACCTTCTCGCGTTTCGTGCGGAGGAACGCGTCTTCGCCAAACGCGATCGACTGCGTGGTGATTCCGAGTTGGCGCGCTTTCAGGTCGATCTGCCGCACCGGCACGCACGCGCGCTCCTGCGCGAGAATCGCGGCCTCGCGCTGGCGCTGCGCGGGGTTGAGCAGCATCGGCACGACGTTCGAGTGGATGTCGCGCACCTTGATGTAGCGCTCGGTGAACTGCCGGCGCGTCAGGTGCACGCGACGCGTCCCGGTCTGAATCAGGTGCGGCTTCCCGCGGATCCATTCCGTCGCGAGCGTGCCGTCCGGGTTCTTCTTGTACTGCGGCAGCTCGCGGCAGATCAGGCCGTCCTCGTAGTTGAAGAGGCGCCAGAATCGCCAGTTGTCCGCGAGCTCAGGTGTCGCGCATCGTGAGCACTCTTCGTCGAGTTGCTCGAGCTCTGCGGGTGTCGGGGTTCGGATCACACGGGAAGTTGGAGCGGTGTCACGGAGTCGACCGTGCCCTCTGCCCTTTGTTTACCAGGATCCATGCAGCGCTCTCCCGCGTGAGCTACCACCGCTTCGTGTGCAAGAAGGCCGCGACGACTGCACGGCCGCCGCGGCCCCAGGAAATCAGGAACTTCGAGCGCCGACGCTACCGCGCGCCGCGGAGAAAGAAAAGCCCCGCGACCGAGTGTTGCAGTCGCGGGGCTGGCACACGACCCGTGTTGGTGGTCGGCGCGGCCTTGACTCTGATCGCGAGTCGAGGCAGGCTGCGAACAGCGATGAACGAGCCGTGGGTAACGATACCCCGTCCACGGCCCGCCTTCAAGGCCGCGGGGTACTATCTGCTCACCCATGAACGACCTTCGGGAAGGTCATCCGCCAGTGGTCCTGAACCGCTGGCCGCTGATCGTGAAGGAATGGCTCGGATCCGACACCCTGCGGGGCATGTCTGGAGACGGGGAAATGCTCTACCTGCGGCTGTGCCTCGACCAGTGGGAGCGCGGAGCCGCGCGCGCCTCGAAAGAGCACTGGCGAAAGGCCCACGGGA
>CAZIZD010000129.1:5653-8430 GCA_964543615.1 uncultured Alcaligenaceae bacterium
CACGGGAAACGGTGTCACGACTTCGATACCGCGTGGTCCGAGGCCGTTGAGGCGTTCGACCCGTCCGGCGGCTCAAATGGCGCCGGACTCGTCAACGAACGCGTGGCGCGCGACCGCGCCCGGAGCGAGCACGAGATCCTCGCCAAGGTCAACGCGGCCGCGCGCACGAACGCAGCTCGAGCTGAAAAGACGCTCAGCGCACGCTCAGCGTCCGCAGAGCGTGACGCTCAGCGAACGCTCCACCCTCCCTCCGATTCCGATTCCTCTTCCGATTCCTCTTCAACCGAACACAGAGGGAAGAACCAGAATCCCGCGGCTCCGCCGCGTGCGCGCTCCGCGCGCTCCCCTGGCAAAGCCGTGGCGGTGCGCAGCGAGGTCGACGAGCGGAACGCCAAGAACCACACCGCGATGGTCGACGCCTGGTGCAAGCTCTTCCTCGCCAGCGAGGGGCAGCCGTACGTCGTCACCGGAGCCGACGCCAAGCACGTCAAGGAATTCGTGGCTCGCATCGGCCCACGGTTTTCGCTCAGAGACGCCTGGCAACGCGCGGGAACGCTTTTGGCGACCACGGAGGTCTTCTGGATCACGAAGCGCACGCTGGCGACGCTGGCGACGTCGTGGAACGCGATACCGTCGATCCCCAAGGCCGAGGCTGCTCGAGCTGCCGTCGCCTGGAAATCGGACTACGACCGCGGCCTCGAAGCGATCATGGCGGCACAGCGCGCGGACGAGGCACGCGCACGCGAACAGCTCAACGGACACGCAGAACCCAAGGAACTTCACAATGCACTTTCAGGACGTACCGGACTCGAACTCGATGGCCCTCGCGGACCTCAACGCAGCCTTCCCGCGGCTCAAGTGGACGCAGGGCACGACGCAGCTCCTCCGCGACCGCATGAAGACCTATTCGGAGGACGTGGTGAAACGCGCGGTTCTGGACCTCATCGAATCGGGCAAGGAATCGGCGTCATCCTTGGAGCGATCCCCGGTAGCGGCGATGATCGTCGCCCTGAAGCGCGCTTCTGAGTACGCCCCCGCCCGCACGGGCATGAAAAGCTCGCTGGCTGACGCAGAACGCCGCTTTCACGAGCTCACTCCACGCGAGCGCAAGATGGTCACGCACGCGAAAGACGTCCTCTGGGCGGCCGACATTCAGCGCCGAATGGGTATGCAGCACCCCAAGCTGAAACACCTCGACGTCGACGCAGAAATGCGCGCCCACGGAGTCTCGATCTCGAACAACGGCGATAGGGTCTTCTACGCGCCGCAGTTCATCCTCAACCCCGAAGACGAATGTCGCTTCCTCGAACTCACGCAGGCAGGTCTCGTATGAGCAACCCCTCAAACCCCGTCATGCAGCACACGTCCGCGCTCCGCAACGCGCTCATGATGCTGCTCCAAATCGTCGACGCCAACTCCGACCGCGAGATCCGCCTCCCAGAGGACGGCTGGAACCTCTGCCGCGACCTCGGCTGGGTCACCTGCTCGGACGTGCGCGTGCCCGGCCCGGACGGCGTGCCGGTGAACCAGCGCCGGTTCCTGCTCACCAAGCTCGGCAAGCGCGAGCTCGAGGCCCAGCACCGCTGGATGCGCCAGCAGGACGCCGCGCAGCGGCTTGGCGTCGACGGGCCGGCGGATGGGGGTGGGTGATGCCCTGGACTACGACGCCGCCCACCGACGACGGCTACTACTGGGCCGGGCGCCAGATTGCGGTCGTCGACCGCAAGATCACCAACGTGTTCGTCGTCGAGTGCCTCCAGGGGCGCATCTACGTCATCGACGGCGAGGGGCCGGTGTCCGCTGACGAAAGCCGCGCCTGGTTCTACGGGCCGCGCATCGAGCCACCGAAGATCGTCGTCGTGCCGGACGGTGTGGGGTGATCCACCTCGAAGTCGGCGACCGGTACTCGCTCCAGCCGGACGGCAGCTGGGTCGTTACTCCGCACGTCCCCTGGAAGCCCGGCGACGGCGGGTACTTCGTCTCCGAGCGGCCGCGCGAGCAAGCGATAACCCTGAAGGCGCGCAACATGGGATTCTCACGCACAATTGCGTACACCGCGATCCGCGCGCACTGGATCACGGTCGGAGAGCATCCAGGACGGGCGTGCCTCACACCGGGGGCGCACCCTCCGGCGCCACCCGCCGAGCGTCTTTGAACCGCCCACGCAGCCCGCGCCGGTCCTCCTTCCACACCTCCAGCAACACCTTCATCCCCATCGGCCGGTTCAACGGCTTCTCGAGGTCGCTCAGCCCCTCCTGCACCAGCACCGCACGGATCTCGTCCGGCTCGACGTGCATCCCCGCCACCGCCTTCTGCCGCGCCGCCTGCGCCAGCTCCGCCAACGCCTGACCGCCCGCGGCCCGCTGCTCCGGCACCGTGATCGCTCCGTTCAGGCTCGCCATCACCTCCCGCACCACCTCCGGCCGGTGCACGATCGCCGCCGCAAGCTCCTCAGCCGCACTCGGTGGCGGCAGGAACGCGGCAGGCGAGAACTCGTCGAGGTGAGGGTCGACCACGCAGGAAGGTGAGCGTACCAGACCGCTACGCGCGTGGTGCAGCGCACCTCTGTGAGCAACAACCCGCCGTGCTGGTGGTCTGGATGAACCGATCGGTATGCCTGGGTCTGGATCGTACCTTCTGAGGCTCGATCCCCGTCAAGGAGATTCCAGGGAAAATTTCTTGTGCGCGCGGTCAGCCCATCACCATTCCCGGCGCGCCGGGGTGGCCGCGGGGGCCCCCCGGGGCCCCCGGGGCGGGGGCAGGGCGGCGGCGCCCCG
>CAZIZD010000129.1:8440-11091 GCA_964543615.1 uncultured Alcaligenaceae bacterium
CACCCTGACGTTGGCGTGATGTCGAGAGTTACCACGCGGTGACTGTGACGTGCGCGGCAGTGTTCGCCAGGGGTTGGGAGAGCCGACGCTCACGGGAGGGGGAGAGAGACACGGCTAGTCCAGGAATTGGACGGGCGTCCAGAATCTGGACTGTCCCCCCACCCATCAGCCAGTTACCACGTGGTCACCAGTTACCTTTGGTAACCAGTAACCCAAAGTGAGCGCGAGTTATGACCGCTCCAGAAAGCGCGAAAAAAGGGTAGACTCGCGCGCGCCGTGTCGATACAATCCATGCGCGTCGCGAGAGTGTTGCTCGCAGCGCAGGTAAGGCACTGACAGAAGCGCGCTCGTGTTGGAGCGCAGAACGGAAGAGAGATCATGTCGCAGTTGACACTTGAACGAGAACTCGCGCGAGCGCTTGGCGAGCGGAACGAGGCGCGCGCGGAGCGGGACGCACTGTCCGACGTCTTGCGCGCGATTCACGCCGAGCTTGACGGCACGGAGTGGGACGCTGACACGTGCGACAGAATCGCGAACATCGTGCGCGACGTCGAAACGGAAGAAGAAGAGAACGATCTGCCCGTGTGCACCGGCTGCCTTGACGAGATCCCGGAAGGTGCCGCGCGCTATTCGGACGGCCCGGATCGGGGGACCGATGTCCACTGCCACGCGTGCCACGAGATCGGGGGTGCCTCGTGACGCAAGGTAGCATCCTCGCGCAAGCGCGCGCAGCAGCGGCGGCAGCATCGTCGGACACGCGGGAGAGCATCACGCTGGAGCGTGAGCGGCACACGCACAACGGGGTAGCGCACGTTGCGCCGGTTCAGGCAGTGCCGGTAGCTCCGCCCAATGCAGCGGCCGACCTTCTGCGCACGCTCCAGAGCATCCAGCAGCAGGCGATTGCGGGCGCGGGAGACAGCATCGAAGCGCGCGCGGTGAGCGCAGCGGAACGTGCGGTCGAGCAAGCGACAGGACCTATCATCATCGCGGAGCTGGAAGCGCGGCTCGCGACGTTGAAGGCGAGCGTTGACCCGGCCGAGCTGCGCAACGCTGCACGGGCTGCACTGGTCGAAGAGATCGTCGACCCGCTCACGCGTGCGTCGCAGCTGGCGGCAGGACAGACCGAACTCCATCCGCCCGTGCTCAAGCCGGACGCGTGCTACGTTCAGACCGAGACGGGGCGGGACATCGAGGCGAGCATCCTCGAAGCGCGGACGTTCGTGCTCGTGTCTGGGCCGAGCGGCAGTGGCAAGACGTTCCCCATCGAGATGGAACTCCGGAAGGCGGGGCGCAGGTACGTCAAGGTGTCGTGCGCCGATGGAGTGTCGCGCGGTGAGCTTGTGGGCCGGATGGAGGCGGCGAACGGCGCGACGCGCTGGGTCGACGGCGCGGCGGTGCGCTGCGCGCGGCATGGCTACGCGCTCGTGCTCGACGAGATCGGGAAGCTGGATTCGCTCGTGCTCGCGAGCGTGCAAGCGCTGCTCGACCGGACCCCGAGCATCGTGACTCCCTGGGGCGAGCACGTCATCCCGGCGGCAGGCTTCCAGGTATTCGCGACGTGCAATGCACTGACCGACGAAACGGGGCTGTACGTCGAGCAGGCGATGTCGGCCGACCTTCCGAACCGTGCGGCGGGAGCGCTGATTCTCGCCGACTACCTGACCGCGACCGAAGAGCAGGCGATTCTCGTGCAGAGCGTTCCCGCTCTATCATCGGCGGGTGCGTCGGGTATCGTCGCGGACCTGGGCAAGCTGCGCGCGCTCTACAAGCGGGGCGAGCTTCAGGCTGCGCCGTCGCTGCGCGTCGGGCTCGCGGTCGCGGAATGCGTCACGGGCTCGCGTGGCGCAGCGCCGCGGCCCTTCGCGAAGGCATGGAAGCTGGCACTGCTCGATGGGCTGAAGCCGAGCGATGCCGTGCGCGCGCAGTCTCAAATCGGCACGTTCACGCGTCCGGCGGACGTGAAAGCGAGCGTGCAATCGTGAGCACGTTCACCACTACCAAGCTCACGAAGAAGCAAGCGCACGCGCTCTTGCGCACGATGGAGCAGAGCCTGAACGAGAGCGAAGCGCGGGGCGACGGCGCACCGAAGGCGCTCGCGGACGCGTTCGGTGCGCCGAGCGGAACCGGTACTCCGCGCGACGTTCTCACACGGAAGCTGCTCGGCAGGTTGTGGCGCCACCCGAACCCCGGCACGAAAGCGATCGGGCTCCGCGCGTACTACCGGCACGAGCCGGCCGGCGCACGCTGGGGCACGATCAGCACGAGCAACAAGAGCACGCGCGTTCAGCCGAACATCGACGACGCGTGGCGCGGGTTGCACGATCTCGCGCAGCGCTACGGCGTGGCGCTGCACCGCACGGCTGGAGCGCAGATCGTCGACGCGTCCGGCTCTCCGGCCCCGAGCGCTCAACCTGCGCAACCTGGCGTGCAGAACGTGGCCGAGATCGTTCAAGGTGGCGCTGCACCGGCTGGGCAAGGCACGTTCGCGAGCCGCTCGAGCGCGTCGGGAAAGATCCGCCGAGCGTATGCGGAGAAGGGCAGGCCGAGCTTTCCGCACGCGGTCGCGCTTCAACGTGCGTTCACGGCGCACACACGCGCGCACGAGAAGCGGGGCGAGGATGGGGAGACACTGCACCGAGACTCAATGGTCG